>CAMFQI010000001.1 GCA_945980015.1 uncultured Eubacterium sp.
TCGTCGGCAGCGTCAGATGTGTATAAGAGACAGGTATAATATTTTCATATATACTCTTTTACTCGGTGGTGAAATAATGCTCGGAAAATATGTTAGAGTCCGAATAGAAAAGCCTATCGGCTCGACTGACGAAGCGGGCTTCACCTATCCATTGAATTTCGGAAGCGTATATAACGAAGAAAATCAGGACGCCTTTATTATGGGCATACATCATCCTGTTAAGAACTTCGACGGCAGAGTTATCGCCATTTTAAGCGACCGAAAAAGCAATCACTTTATTTGGATAGTTGCGCCAAAAAGCACACGCTTCATAATTAATGACATAAAACAATATATCAATGTTGAAAGGGATTTCCCCTCCTACCGCTTGGAATGTCTTTACGAGAGCAGTTGCGGTGCTGTCGTTTTCAGAGACATCAAGGGCGAGGTCAAATACCTGCTCATCAAAAACAGACGCTCGGCTCATTGGGGATTTCCAAAGGGTCATATTGAGCAGGGCGAAACGCTTGAGCAGACAGCCTTGCGAGAGGTACTTGAGGAAACAGGACTTCACATTAATATTATCGACGGCTTTAGCTGTGTTTCAAAATACAAAATCAGAGATAAGATTGACAAGATGGTTACTATCTTTGTCGGCACAACCTCCGACACCTCAACGGTTATTCAGCGTGAGGAAATTGAGGACTTTATTTGGTTGACGTATGAAAAGGCAATGAATTTGCTGAGATTTGAAAACGACAAAAACATTTTGGAAAGTGCATATAGCTTCCTTAATGAAAATAATATAATATAATATAAACTACTAAAGCATAGGAGAATGATTATGCAAGAGGTTTGCAGAACTATTCAGGAATTTCTCACAACCCACGGAATACCCGATTGGCTCGTCGTATTTATCATATCCCTTTGTCCGATACTCGAATGCAGGCTCGGTATGTTTACGGCAATCAGCCTTTTGGGTATGAATCCGTTTTTGGGATTTGCTATCAGCTTTTTGGGTAACATAATTCCCATTCCATTCATTTTGCTTTTGATTAACCAAATCTTTGAATGGCTCAAAAAGATACCTGTTATCAACAAACCGATATACTGGCTTGAAGAAAAAACGCTCAAAAAACGTGACAAAATCGACAAGTACGGTATTTGGGGCTTGCTGTTGTTCGTTGCTATTCCGCTTCCGGGAACAGGAGCGTGGACAGGGTCGTTGCTTGCGGCACTGTTGCATCTCGACCGTAAAAAGAGCTTCGGGGTAATCTGTATCGGCGTGTTTATTGCAGGCTTGATTATTTCAATCGCAAGCGCAGTATTCAACGTTGCAATGTATTGATATGACGAACGTACAGAATTTTTTTATAAAATGCACAAAAGCGTTTTTTGAAGGTGAAAAAACAACTGTGCCGTCCGACGTCAGTCTCGATGAGCTATACGAAATTTCAAAGGCTCAAAACCTTGCCGCCGTCGTTTTCTCGGTTATAAAGGACGATGAAAATGCAAAACAAAGCAAGGCATACAAAATGCTTGAGGATTGCTTTTACGACAGCATTGCGAGGTACGATTTTCAGTCGGCAATCATAAACGAAATACGTTTTCTCTTGGAGAGTGAAAAAATACGCCACGTCTTTTTTAAGGGCGCAGTAATAAAGGAATATTACCCCGTGCCTGAATTACGCAGTATGGGTGATATTGACGTCCTTATCGGCGAAAGCGACAGAGACAGGGTTAAGGCTCTGCTTATAGCTAACGGCTTTGAGCTTATAAACTCAAACGGTCCCGTATACGACTACAAGAAGGACGGAGCGCTCATTGAGGTGCATACAAAAATTGTAAGCGGCAAGGTCGGAGGCGTTAACGCCGAGGAGTATTTCAGCAATGCAATGCAATATGCGAAATTTGACGAATACTGCGGTGTGTTAGAAGACGAATACCATTTTTGCTATCTGCTGACCCACATTGCGCACCATTTTTGGTTTTACGGCGCAGGCGTGAAAATGATACTCGATTTGGCGGTTTTTCAAAGAAGCAAAAGTCTTGATTATTCAAAGGTGTTCGGCTATCTTGACGAGCTCGGGCTTGAGGATTTTTCAAAGGTGCTTTTAACTCTTTGTTATAAATGGTTCGGCGTAGGCGAGGATTATAATTCGGACGTTTCGCAAACCGAGGAATTCTTGCTAAGCTTCGGAGCATTCGGAAACGCAGGGCGCAATAAGGCGGCAGTTGTTCGCCGCAAGGCACTTGAACAGGGTAAAAAAAGCGGGCTTTCGGCAAAGCTTTCCCTACTCTTTCCGTCGTATAAAAAAATAAAGGATATCCCGTATATGCGTTTTATTCAGGGTAGACCGTATCTGCTTTTGCTCGGCTGGATATACAGAATATATTACAATTTAAGATACAGAAAAACATTCGTTGTGCAGTCGACCTCTACCCTTTCCGATGATGAAACGCTTATACAGGCAGAGAATGAACTGCAATATTTTAAGGAGATTGGACTATTATGATTTTTTTGATTATTATGCTTGTCATAATCGGACTTGCCGTTGTCGGATTTTTGACATGGTTTTTCTCGACAAAGGCAGACGGCAACTGTCCGCTTTGTGCATTAAATGCAATTAAGCTAAGACAGACTACTATTGATTATCAGCACGACGAGGACTATATCGGCGGCAGTAAAACGCCTATTATGGGTTGGTCAAGCTGGAACACTATGCGCAATCACATCGACGAGGACACTATTGTTGACGTTGCAAGGGCAATGGTCAGCACGGGACTTGCCGACGCAGGCTATAAATATGTCAATCTTGACGACTGCTGGCAAAGTTCGATGCGTGATGAAAACGGTATGCTGCAGGGCGATTTAGAAACATTTCCGAGCGGTATTCCTGCGCTTACAAATGTCGTTAATTCAATGGGCTTGAAGCTCGGCATTTATTCGTCAAACGGCACGCTGACCTGTGAGGATTTGCCTGCTTCACTCGGCAACGAGGTGCTTGATGCAAAGACCTTTGCTTCATGGGGTATCGAATTTTTCAAATACGATTTTTGCCACCACGAAAACATAAGCGGCAAAACGCCGATTATTGAATACATTTCCATAAGCTCAAAGGGTGAGCGTGAATGTCTGCGCCTGACACCCGACAAAGCGAAATATACAGGCAGAGCAAGGGCAATTAATGTTAAAGACTTGCCAACAAAAAAGGGCATTGCCTTTCTCAATCACAACGCCGGCAAGGCTTCGTTTGTCGTTAATCTTGAGCAATCGGGCGAATATGTTTTCACCATTCATTTCAAGAAGCTTTCAAGCAAGAAAAAACAGTATATGCAGCTTAACGTTAATGGCGAAATTTATGAGGTTTTCTTCCCGCCGTCAGTTGCCTTCACCGCTGACGCACGAGTTCAGCTGACTGTTAGACTGCTCGCAGGAGAAAACAACATCACTCTTCAAAACCCCGTTGTAACAAAGGCTGACTCCGAATATATCCAATATCGCAGAATGGGTAAGGCGCTCGAAAACGGCGCAAATCTTTGGTCGGTTTATAACAACTCCCCTGTTAAGCCGATAACATATTCCATTTGTGAATGGGGCACGGGCGCTCCGTGGAAATGGGGTGCAAAGGCAGGAAATATGTGGCGCACAACCCACGATATTATGCCGAAATGGTTTAGTATTCTATATATCTACAAGAAGACAATCGCTCTTTACAAGTACGCTTCTCCCGGTCATATCAACGACCCCGATATGCTTGAGGTCGGCAACGGTAATTTGAGTGTTGAAGAAAACAAATCTCACTTCACCCTGTGGTGTATGATGGCGGCTCCGCTTGTTTTGGGAAATGATATTCGCACTTTGACCGACGGTTCAAAAAAGAGTCAGGTTATTCTCAATATCGTAAAAAACAGCGAGCTTATTGCAATCGACCAAGACGCTCTCGTCAAGCCTGCGAAGATTATAGCAAAGCGCGGCAGTGTTGATATTATGGCAAGACCGCTTGAAAACGGCGACGTTGCTATATGCTTCTTTAACAAGAGCAAGTCTCCTAAGACCGTTGAATACGAGCTCAACGACTTGAAGGAGGACAAGTATCTCAATCTCACCCGTACAAACAGCGCACAAATCAAGGATTTGTGGACTGACGAGGTATTCCATAAGGACAGTATACGTGCCGAAATAAAGCCGCACGGCGTAAAGGCATACCGCATTTCCTTGCAATAATTCAAAAAACAATATTCTTGGCTCTACGCTTGATAAAAATAAAAACGACCTGAGCTTTCAGGTCGTTTTTATTGTGCCCTGCCGTAACCGACAATGACACGAGGAGTAAATTTATATAAAATCTAAAAAGGCTATATATAAAAGGTTGAGGAAAATTTCCGCCAACCCGGCTTGCAAAAGCCTGAATTTTTGCTCAATTCAATTTATTGAGCACTACAAATGCATCGGAGTTTGTATTAAGCTCGGCAGGGTTGTAATCCTTTGGAACACGGTTTTTTACCATTGCGCCTCTTATCATAAAGAAAGCAACGTCCTTACTAATTTGAGCATAGTCAACATCAAGTATTTTTGACGTAACATTCTTTGAAAAGAAGTTTACAAGCGGTCCCATCATAAAGGCGGTGATTACAGTGCCTATACCGATATTCTTAATTTGAGAAAAATCGCCTTGGAAAACATATTTAAGTCCTCCACTGACAATCAAGCCGATTAATATAACTGTTATATCGGTGAAAACCCTTACCCATTTATACGGAATTTTCGTACCTCTGCTTATCATAAAGCCGAGACTGTCGTAAGGACCTACGCCGATGTTTGAAACGAAGAAAAGAGAGCAGGAAAAGCACAGAACTATTATACCTGCCGCAAGAAGTGCAATGCGAACTGCGATATTTTCAGAAGCAGATTTAAGGATGGAAGTAATAATTCCTGTAAACAGCTCGCACGAATATCCGACTCCAACCATATTTATCATCGTTCCGACTCCGATAAGTCCTCTGTGTGCCACAATCACTACAAACACGATGATAATTGCGTTGACAATCAGTTGGTAAGTTCCGTACCCAATTCCCAATGCGCCGGCAACGTTCATATTCATTGATGTAAAGGGGTCAACACCAAAGCCTGAAACCGAAAAGAGAGAAATTCCGAAGCCCATAACAACAATCGATATTACGGTCATAATAACTCGCTTTACCATATTGTGCTGAACAAACATATCCTTGATATATCCGTATGCTTCTTTCTCAAAACTCTTCATTTTATTGCCTCATTTTCCGCAATCAGTTGCTTTTTTCCTCTCTCTTGCAACCCATTATATACTTGAAAAAGAAAAAATCAAGAGGTTTTTTGCAGTTTTTCGCTTATGGATAGTTTACACAAAAATGTTAAAACTTTTTTGTGCAAATTGCACATACTATTCCATCTGTTTTCCGAGAAATGAAGCCGCAACCTGAACGAGCTTAATGTCCGATTCACTCGGTAGGTTTTGCTTTCCGTCGTCAAAAAGCACAACTGCGCCGCTTACATCTCCGCCGTAAATTATCGGATAAACAACCTGCGCCGGCAAATCGTAGCCCTCAACTGCATTAATTGACGGAACCTTATCGGTTTTGATATGAATTTTTCTGTTTTGCATAAGGTCCTCTAAATTCTTACTCACCCTGCGTTCAAGAACCTCTCGTTTGTTTACGCCCGATGCGGCGATTACGTGGTCGTTGTCCATAATCGCAACAGGCAATCCTGCGTCCTTTCCCAGCACATCTGCATACTGAAGCGCAAAATTCGACAACTCCCCTATCGGCGAATATTTTTTGAAAATAACCTCTCCCTCGCTGTCGGTATAAATCTCCAGCGGGTCGCCCTCCTTAATTCTAAACGAACGGCGGATCTCCTTTGGGATAACTATTCTTCCCAAATCATCAATTCTTCTTACTATTCCTGTTGCTTTCATAATATATACAAAATCTCCTTGCTTTACAAATTTGTACTGTTAGTATCTGTAAAACAAGGAGATTTATACTTTATTTCAGTTTCATTTCAAAAACTTTCAAATAAAAATCATTGGTTTTTCGTGCAATAAATTCGGATAGTTTGCTCACCTTTATTAATTTGAAAATTTCTATTCTCAACAATTCAATTATTGTACACAATACAAATATAGCCAAACTTGCCAATATTACGCAAATAATCATAGCAATTGGCGATTTGGTAGCAAATGAAACGAAAGCATTATTAATAAGAAAATTAAAAACAAGCGGATGAGTATGTATTAAATAGACCCCTAAAGCTGCAGGAGAAACGAAATAAATGACTTTTGATGCAAGATTGTTTATTTTTATTTTCAAACAAAACAAAAACAAAAAAATTGCAGATAGTAAAATCGTAATAGATATGTACGATATAAATGTATCCTCAAATTTTGCTTGACCGAAAACCCTTTTTGTAAAAAACCAAATTGTGATTTTACTTACAAATGTTAACACAATCATTGCAAAAAAACCAACAATACATTTAAATGCTGTGATTTTTTCGCATATATTATACTTCCTGATGTATGCACCAAACAAATACACAATCATAAGCCAAATAGCAGAATAACCATTATTAAGGGTAAAAGCATCTATAGGAAGAACACAGTCTATGCAACATATTACAAATAAAATTAACAGTAAAATTTTTTTGTATGTTTGTTGAGAAATATTATTTATGGCTTTATTTAAAAACGGAATGAAGAAACACAACGCAAAATATGAAGATACATACCACCATTGTTTTCCTAATATTGGCATAACCGCAACAACCAAATTTTTAATGCTTCTACTTTCAGGTAAAAAAGCAAAAAACAAAGAGGTAAACAATAACGAATAAAATAAAACCTGAAACCATAAACCGATTATATTTTTTACTTTTACAGTTTTGTTAACCATCAAATATCCGCTTATTAAAGCGAAACAATTAACCGCACAGTAAGCACAAATTTCTAAAAACCAGGCTATCCAATAGTTTGTTTCGGTGGGTGAAGTACTTTTCAATATTCCACCTTTCCCTAATACATGTAGTACAGTTACAAGAAACGCCGCAATTATACGAAATAAATCAACATTATAATTCCTTTTTTCCATATATGAACTTCTTTCCTTTGTTTTTTTCAATATATCATAAAAACAGGAATAATTCAAGTCGTTATTTTATTTCTTCCCACCACACTATGTATCACCAAGCAAAATCTGTCGAAAGGTGTCAATGTTGTCAGCAGCGGGTCATCCTCCTTTACAATGTTGCGACTTTTTTGCCTTTTTTCGCTTACCACAGGGGGGGTAAAGAGAGGTGTATTTTCCACTAAATTGATGTCAAAGTGCTTTGCCGGCTGTTTAGTAGCCTTATGGATAATTTCGTCCTTGAAGAACTCCTCGGCAATCCGCTCAATCTCCACACTGCGGTTGGTAAGGGCGTAGATGTTCACCAGAAGGTTTTCAATATAATTAGTACTTAACTAAGATTTCGCGTTGCGATCAACCCATAATGGCGGCTTGCCTTGACCGATTGCTCTTCTTAAATACCTGTTTATTGAAAGAACAAATATTTTAAGCATTTCAGGAAGAGAATTTGCGTCCATTATGTAATGCGAAACTCCTTCGTCCCAATAACAGATACCAAGTTCATTGTTTTCATAAGAATATTCCAAAAGATAATCTGTTATGTCAATTCTTACTCCACACCGAAGCATATTTAGTTCGTCATTTTTAAGTTTCAATACAATTGAAATATACGGTTTGTATGAAACATTAGACGAATTATACTTTACATGAACTATATCCGTGTCAATATATTCTAAGAGCTGCTTCCTGTAAAAACCAATATTGCTGGGTTTTCCGGTTAATACTTTTTCAACATTCTTTCTTTCTCCATCTGTATTAATTGCTTTAAGTCTCTTATATAGTTTTTTTGTTTCTTTTTGATCCAGCGGCTTCGGCAAGTCTTTAAGAAGCAGAGATTTGCAATTATCCCAATCTTTTTTATCTAAATCAGAAACTGCCGCAAACCAGTGCTCATATAAAAATTCAACAAGACGATCAGACCTTTTATAAATCTCGTTAACTGTCCAATAATCATTATGTGCAATTTCTTGCGCCGATGGTGAACCACTGCTATAGGAAAACTTACCTGATGCAACAGGCATATCCTTTTTTACAGGAAAACTACAATTACCAAGAGTGCTGTTTTCACTACCTGAAGACAATAGTAATAAATTACCAAGAGAATTAGTAAGTGCGTTCAATTCTTCTTCAGTATAGTTTTCAAACGCAGTATTCCAATAATCAGTTTTAGGGGTTTGCGGGAGAACATGTTCTATAGAAGTACTACTTAAGTCGTACCATGCTAATTTTTTTGTGTTGCTGTTAAAAGAATCATTGTATTCAAACAAAAAATATGATAATCCGTTCCAACTATAATAATAATGAGTCTTTTTTTCTAAAATCTCAATAACAAAGACGTTAATTGCGTCAACAATACGTTTTCCATTAACGCTGAGCTCATGCTTGTTTATGTCGGAAATAATGCTTTTAATTATTGGGTTGCTGTTTGATGTAGTATTATTCATTAGAGGTTTGACAGCTGTAACGAGAAAACTTAAATCATTTTTGTTTTGAGCTATTAGCTTGTTAACAAAGACAAAACGCTCGAGCGTTTCATAAAGACGAGTCTTTTCAGCTGATTCGCAAGCGTTGTCTGCAACCACAACCATCATAGCAGTATTCAAATATATATTTGAAAAACATCTGGATATGCGTTTTACCCAATATAATTCATCATAGTTTAGATTAGATTGCACCTGTTCTGGTTTTCGCACCAAAGCCCAATAATAACTATATTTAGAAAGACTTGTTACATAGTTATTGATGTAGTTATATGCATCTTGGTATTCTCCTGACGAAATTAAAGAATAAAACTTTCCGCTGTCAACGGCAAATTCTTTGTTAAGCAAATCGTCAATATAAGTGTCTCTAATGGTTTTGTCCATCTTACCATATGCAAGCCAATGGGCTCTTAGATATTCATCGTCAGGCAACTGATCATCGCCATAGCACAAATTTTGAAATATCTCTTTCCATGCTTCGTTAATACTGCTCTTTAATCGAAGATCAAAACGGTTAGAATCACTTTCAAAAAAGGTTGATAAATACATCAACCTGTTTTTTAATAGTTCGAGTTTTGACAATCTCTTTCCTCTATTGTTAATAGTTTCAAAAGTAACCCTTACGTCAAAGTCATCAGTAACAAAATAAATATTAAAGACAATACGATCAATTATTACGTCCAGGATTTCAAGCGCTGTTTTACCATTCAATTTGTGCAATTCTTTGTCAATATACTCTTTTGCAAAATTGATATTTGAAAGATAATGGTCTTCGTGTTTAAGCAATTTGTTGTTATTAAATACACGTTCTTCAAAATACTTATTAGAGCCATCTTGTCTTGTTGCGGAATAGCCGAATCTGTACATCTGATTTACAGACATACAATCGTTATATTTACTTAAATCCTGTCCCGGTAATTCTTCGGCAATATATGAGATAAGTGATTTAATTATTATTACCAAAGAAGCCATGCGTTGTTGTCCATCAACTATATAAAAAGCCGTGGTTCCCATAACAGCTTCTTGTATAAGCGCAACATTATCTGTTATTTCTTCAAGTGCAAGCATACCAGTGTAATGTTTTTTTGTTTTTGTTTTATATAAATGTAAAATATCTTTCCACAAAACAATAAACTCATTGTTCCATGAATATCCTCTTTGATAATCTGGAACACGAAAAACACGGTCTGAGGAAAGCAAGTCTTTAATTGTAACAATATCCGTTACCTTTTTTTCTCTATCTAAAGGATTAACACTGTTATTACTCATAGTTTTTTCTCCGTCCTCTTAAAACTATTAATATTATACATCAAACGATAATAAATCGTCAATAAAAAAAGTCCGCAAGAGCGGATGCCTGAAAAACGCATTATATGATATTCATCCTGTTATATTCAACAATGCATAAAGGAGGAGTGTGTACGCCCCTCCTTTACCCTTAGATACTTTTTTGTTGAGCTTTACTGTAATATTTTGCTCAATGCGTCATTTTATATACCTAAAACAAAATGGAATATTTTTGCAATTGCAACGAGTTCGCTTTGATTTTAATAGAACATTGACAATAGGATTATTAATGTTATAATTAAGTTAGAATAGTATTTTTTGGAGGGGAAGCAAATGGCGACAGTCGGCAGAGAAGGTCACAGAGCCCGCCTCAGACAACAGTATTTTGATATAGGAGCCGAGGATATCAGCACAAGAACATTGCTTGAGCTATACCTATCTCTTACCGTACCCAGAAGGGATGTAAAAGAGCTTCTCTACGCCGTAATGAACAAATTTCCTACCTTGACCGAGCTTTTCAATGCGTCCTACGACGAGCTTATGAGCGTTAAACATATGCAAAATGCAACGGCAATGTCAATTCTCACGCTCAACGAGATTTTGAAAAGAAGTGAAAAAAATGAGAGCAGGCTTGACAAAGCTATCAAAAGGCTGATATACGCACGTTCAATTTTTGAGAATGACTATGAGCACGAGGGAATAGCGGCAGTATTTATGACAGGCGACCTTGCCGTAAAGGACACTATAACGCTTCACGATTTTTCTCTAAGCAACAAATCGACTGTTTCAAAAATAACAAATGCTGCCGTTCAAAGCAACGCTTCAAGCGTTTATCTTGTCCACTTTACCTCCGGCAATGATGCCGAGGTGTCCGAGGATATTGATTTTTTGTGTGATCTAAAATACTCGCTTCGTCAGTTAAATATTGAAATTATAGACTATATTATTCTTTCCGGCTCGAACGATATAATTATGTCCCAAAACGAAAAGCTTCGGCTTTTGCTAGCTTAGGGTAACGATTAAAAGAAAATACGCAGAAAAACAATTTTGATTTTTATACACAAAATTAAATCGCCGACTGTTCGGATAATAAAAAAGAGGAGGTTTAAGAGAAAAGACTGTCCGAGCAATAGGCAAAAAGAGAGGGAAAAATGAACGAATATATTGAAAGGGTTATTGCGACTGTTGAACGCAGAGACAATGCAAAGCCCGAATTTATCCAATGTGTAAAAGAGGTTTACAGATCGCTCGAAGCTGTTATTGAGGAGCATCCGGAATACGTTGAGGACGACCTGCTTTCAAGAATGGCGGAGCCTGACAGACTGATTACATTCCGTGTTGCTTGGGTTGATGATAACGGAAAAACGCAAATTAACCGTGGATATCGTGTTCAGTTTAATTCGGCTATCGGTCCTTACAAGGGTGGCTTGCGCTTCCATCCGAGTGTAAACGGCTCAATTATGTACTTCTTAGGCTTTGAGCAAACCTTCAAAAACTCGCTTACAGGTCTTCCTATGGGCGGTGCAAAGGGCGGCTCGGACTTCGACCCGAGAGGAAGAAGCAAGGGCGAAATTATGAGATTTTGCCAGGCGTTTATGACGGAGCTTTACCGCCATATCGGTCACAATATCGACGTTCCGGCAGGTGACATCGGCGTAGGCGGACGTGAGATAGGCTATCTTTTCGGTCAGTACAAGCGTATTTGCGACACCTTTGAAAACGGCGTTATTACCGGCAAGGGACTGTCATACGGCGGCTCGCTCATTCGTGCCGAGGCAACAGGTTATGGTGCAGTTTACTATACTCAAGAGGTTTTGAAGCACGAAAACGACACTATTGAGGGCAAAACAGTTGCAATTTCCGGCTTCGGCAACGTTGCTTGGGGTGCTTGCAAAAAGCTCGCCGAATTAGGCGCAAAGCCTGTTACGATTTCAGGTCCGGACGGTTATGTTTATGACGAGGACGGCATTATTACAGAAGAAAAAATCAATTATCTTTTGGAAATGCGTGCTTCCGGCAGAGACAGATGCGAGGATTATGCCGACAAATTCGGTGTTCCGTTCTTCAAGGGCGAAAAGCCGTGGGGCGTAAAGGTTGATATCGCTATGCCTTGCGCAACTCAAAATGAGGTTGACCTTGAGCAAGCAAAGAAAATTATTGCAAACGGTACAAAATACTATATTGAGGTTGCAAATATGCCGACAACCGAGGACGCTCTCAATCTCTTTATTGATACCGAGGGTGTTATCGTTGCACCGTCAAAGGCAGTAAACGCAGGCGGCGTTTGTGTTTCGGGTCTTGAAATGAGCCAGAACAGTCAGCGACTTTCATGGACTGCCGAGGAGGTTGACAAACGACTTCATCAGGCTATGATTGATATACATAAGCACTCCGTTGAGGCGGCTGAAAAATACAATCTCGGCTATAATCTTGTTGCCGGTGCAAACATTGCAGGCTTTGAAAAGGTTGCACAGGCAATGATGGAACAGGGTATTTACTAAGCCGATTATTAGCAAAACGAACTTGCCGGCGGCATATATCACTTTGCGATTGTATCGCAAAATTTCACATTCCCGCAAGGGAATATATCACTAAAAAAAGGAGACACTTCGTAAAGAAGTTGTCTCCATTTGTTTTTTAGATAAAAATAAGAATGTTAAGTGATATTGTGAGACAGGTCTCACAGTGATATTTTGCGTTATCACGCAAAGTGATATTGAAACTTGCAGTTTCAGTGATATTATATTCGCCCCAAAAACTCGCGAAGCGAATATAACTTGGGCATAGCCCAAATATAACTGCGAAGCAATATCACTCGCCACAAGGCGAATATAACTGTGGCACCTTTTTATTATTTGTATTCCGGTTGCCATTTCGACGAGAGCCAATACGGATTATGCTCCTCGTTTTCGTCATACCAAATTTGCGGATAATGAACCTTTTTATTCGCAACGGCATCGGTAATAGGATTGATTTCGCCGTCGACTCTTTCGCAGAGAATGACAAATCTGAATTGCTCCATAAAATCACTGTCAGCGCTTATCGTGAGATACTGCGATGTGTACGAAAGATTGCTCACCGCATCAAAAAGGCTTCTCGTAAGCACTCTGTCTTCAAAATCGTCGAAGCTGTCCTCTGTCAGCGTTCCGCATAAATTATACGGAAAAGCATAGCCGTTGTCATCATTCGGATTTGTATTTACATAGTAAGCGCAAACAACCTGATACTTAACCGTATTTCCGTAAAGGTCTGTAAACGCAACCTCTTGATTTGCGTTATTGTATTTTTCCGCAGTTGAATATGCACTCTCAATATCGGCATTTTTTGAATAAATCGTGATTGAACGAAACTGCGGCGTTTCATTCGCTCTGCTTCCGTTTTCAAAATGTGGACTGAGCGAATCTTTTTCCGAAGAAACAAAAAATTCTGCATTTGAATCCGGTATTTCAAGCTTTCCGACAACTCTTTGATTCTCTCCGTAGGCGTCGCAAAAATCCTCGGCTATGCCCTTTGGAAAATCAATACCGTACTTTTCCTCATAAGGCTTCAGGTATGCAGTTGAGATGTATTGAATAACGCCGAATACAACGCCTATAACAACTACCGCCGCAACGCAGATTATTACAATCGCCTTTATAGGCGGTTTTTTCTTTTTTGTCAACGCCTTTTCTGTTTTATCTTCACAAGGCTCCGATTTTTTCGCAGGCTCAATTTCATCAAGATAAGAAACGTTTTGAGCCTTTTTTACATTTTCATTTTTGATTGAATCTAAAATATCGTCAAGCTCGGCGTCCTTGAGCACCTTGTCGAGCTTATCGTCAAATTCCTTCATTAGTGAACAACCGTCTTTCTAACATTTTTTACAGCACGCTCGATAAGAGCCTCGCTGTCAAGAGACTTTTCCGCCTCGATTATTTCTTCAAGATTAGGTCTTGTTTTAGGGTGCTTCGGAGTGAACACGGTACAACAATCCTCATAAGGCAAAATCGACGTTTCAAAGGTATCAATCTTCCTTGAAATACGAATAATCTCCTCCTTGTCCATACCGATGCACGGACGGAAAACAGGAAGCGTAGTTGCCGCATCCGTACAGCCGAGAGCATACATAGTCTGGCTTGCAACCTGACCTACGCTTTCGCCTGTGATGAGTGCAGAGCACCTCTGCTTTTTTGCAAGTACCTCGGCAATTTTCATCATATATCTGCGCATAATTATCGTAAAATACTGCTCGGGACAACGCTTGCGGATTTCCTCCTGAATTTCCGTAAAGTGAACAACATAAGTAGTAATAGGTCCGCTGTACTTCGCAACCCTGTGAAGCAAATCCATTACCTTTTGTTCTGCAAGCTCGGTTGTAAACGGCGGAGATGCAAAGTGAACGCTGACAAGCTCAATACCTCGCTTCGCCATCATATACGCCGCAACAGGCGAATCTATACCGCCGCTTATCAGCACGGCTCCCCTGCCGCTTGTACTAACGGGCATACCGCCGGCACCCTTAATGCTGTCGCCGTGAATAAAGGCATATCTGTCCCTGATTTCAACCGTCACCGTAAGCTCGGGATTATGAACATCAACCTTTAAGCTATTGAATTTTGATAGGATTAATCCGCCGATTTCACGGCAGATTTCAGGCGACTTCATAGGAAATTTCTTGTCGCTTCGCTTTGCATTAACCTTAAAGGTTTCAACCTCGCCGAGCCTTTCGCCGAGATATTCAAGAGTCTTTTTCTTTATATCCTCAAAATCCTTTTCGGCAACTACCGCACGTGACAACGCCGCAATTCCGAACACCTTACTCAAAATCTCGGTGCACTCGTCCATATCAACATTTTCGTCAACAGGCTCAATCATAATGGTTGACTGACTTTTTGTAAAGCTAAACTCTCCTATTTCCTTGAGAGCCTTTCTCATATTCTTAATAAGTATGTCCTCAAAGGTGTTTCTGTTCAGTCCCTTAAGAACAAGCTCACCGTTTTTTACAAGTATAATTTCTTTCATAATGCTCCTTTATATAGGCAATGAAGAGAAATCAGAACCGTGGTTCAAATTGGCTGATTTGCCCTTACTCTACGTTAAAAATACTCGGAATACATTGAGTATTCCTGCGTTTTTTGCCTTGATTAAGAACAAATCAGCACAATTTGAACTCTTCGACCAAAAATTCACTTTAATTCTGCATTTTTGGCAGGTTCGGATTACTCTTTATTGCCTAGGATAATTTTTTGTTGTTTCCTTTAACGCTTCAACCAAAGCGTCAATGTCCTGCTTTGTTGTAAATCTGCAAAAACTTACACGGATTGATTTTTCAATTATTTTATCACTTAGTTTCATTGCAGTCAGCACATGACTTTTTTTGCCCTTTGCACAAGCGGAGCCGTTGCTGACATACACGCCGTACTGCGACGAAAGATGCTGAACAATCGTCTGGCTCGTCATAAAGGTCGGTACATAAATATTTAAAATATAGTCGGAGGAATCCGTTGAGTTATTAAAGCTAACGCCGTCAATTTTTGAAAGCTCCTGTCTTGCATAAGCATTAAGCTCGCTTATTTTTTTACTGCTTTCGTTAAAATCGGGAATTTGACCCACCGCAACTCCGAAGCCGGCTATAAGCGGACTTGACTGTGTGCCGGGACGAATTTTCTTTTCCTGCTCACCGCCGTATGTACGTGGAATAATTCTTGCGCCCTTTTTCAAATACAAAGCTCCCACGCCCTTGGGTCCGTGGATTTTATGCGCCGTAATGCTTATCATATCCGCACCCAGCTTCGCAGGTTTAACCTCAACCTTACCGAACGCCTGAACACAGTCAATATGAATAAGTGCAGGTGCCTTTGCCCTTTCAACCGCTTTTTTTATTGTCTTAACGGGCAAAACCGAGCCGACCTCGTTATTAATATACATCATCGTGACCAATATCGTGTCGCCGTTTACCGCGTCAAATATTTGCTCCTCGGTTATATTTCCCTGTTTATCGGGCATAAGGCGAACAACCTCGAAGCCCTCTTTTTCAAGCTGTGCCGTTGCTTCAAGAACACTTTCGTGCTCAATGGCGGTTGTGACTATTCTCCTGCCCTTTCGTCTGTTTGCATAAGCCGCACCGAAGATTGCAAGATTATTCGCCTCAGTTGCTCCCGAGGTGAAGTATATCTCCTCCGCCTGACAGGACAGAGACTTTGCTACGGTCTCTCTTGCAAGACGCATTTCATCATTAGCCGTCAAGCCCTCCTTGTGAAACGAGGACGGATTTCCGAACTTGTAGACAAGCATTTCGTAAACCTTGTCGGCAACCTCCTTTGTCGGCTTTGTCGTTGCACTGTTATCTAAATAAACACTCATTATTTGCTTCTTAATTCCTTTAATTTCATTGCCGCAACAATAGTTTTTGCGTCCTTAATTTCACCTGACATAATCTTTGAAATCAAGGTTGAAAGCTTCATTTTGCAAACCTGCAAAAACTCATCCTCGTCAAGTTCCTGCTCAACAAATGTCGGATTCACGCAGGCATACAAGCGAATAATTTCGTTTGTATAGCCGGGCGACGGATAAACCTCACCGAGCGGCTTTAATTCATCACATACTGCTCCGCATTCCTCACGAAGCTCTCTCATAGCGGCGTCAAGCGGATCCTCGTCCTTTTCAAGCTTGCCCGCCGGAATTTCATAAATCGTTTCCTTATATGGATATCTAAACTGGCGCACCAAAACGACCTCGTCATCATCATTTACGCAGATAACACCTACTCCGCCCGGATGGTCAACGCATTCTCTTTGAGCCGGTAAATCGTTACAAAGAGTGATATCGTCCAAATGCACGGTAATAACCTTACCGCTGAAAATTCCCTGAACATTCTCTGTTGCCTCGTAAAGCCCGAGTGCAATATTCTCAACGTCGTCAATCTTGTCAATAATATATTTTGCACCGCTTTCTATAAGCTCAAACTTCGTACCGAAGCCCCAAAGCACGCCAACGCTGTCAACACCGCACTCCCTCGCTCCGTCGATATCATAAAACCTGTCACCCACCATAAGCGCCTCGCTCGGCTCAACACCAAGCTCAACGAGGCAACGGTCAATAATACTCTGCTTTGATTCGCAGTCGGCATTAAAGCTCACGGCACTCACGCAGTCAAACATATCACGCAAATCAGCCTTTATGAGCAGCTCTTCAACGTAGTTAATCGGCTTTGACGAAGCAATTCCGAGCAGTATTCCGTCATTCTTCAGCCTTTGAAGAAGCTGCGCAATGCCGTCATAAAACTCACTTTCGTACAGTCCGATATTTGTATATCTCTCACGGTATTTTTTCACGAGCTTCTCGGCGTCTGCGGCGCTTTGCTCAAACCTTTCCTGAAATGTCACAAGAAGCGGCGGACCGATGAAAAAATCAAGTTCCTCCCATTCGGGCGCAGGAATATTAAATGCGTCAAGCGCATATTTTGCACTCTTTTTTACGCCAATACCCGTGTCGCACAATGTTCCGTCAAAGTCGAATATTACTGCTTTTTTCATTAGTACCACCTCTTTTATGAAAGCTTACTCATAAATTTTTCGGCAAAAACAACAAAGCGTTCAATACTGCCCTCGCCGATTACATCACCCTTGCCGTCAACTGCGCTGACATCGAAAACGAGCTTTCTGCCCTGAGCCTCACGCAGCTGTGCTCTTGCCGTTATCACAGTGCCCAAGGCACTCGCCTTGCAATGGCTGACATTAATCTGCGTTCCGACAGTTGTTTCGTCATTCTCCAAAAAAGGAGCAACGGCATTAACAGTCGCCTTTTCCATAAGCGCAATCATACACGGCGTGCCGAACACCTCAAGCGAGCCGCTTCCTACTGCAACGGCAGTATTGTCCTCGCCGACCTCAACGCTCACCTCGGCATATGCCTTTGATTGAATATCCTTCATATTGTCCCTCCGTAAATACAAATCCTATATATTATAACATATTATGCCCGCTATATCAAATATAAAATGTCGCACTCTGAAATCATTGTGCAAAATGCTTTTTTATGATAAAATCAAATAAAACAATGCGAATATTTCAAACAGAAAATTCCGTGCAAAGAATTTTGCTTTCCTATATAATCAAAGCGAGGTGACAGATATGGATGTTTTGAAGGAGCTAAACGAGGTTTCGGATTATATAGAAAATCACATTACCGAGAATATTAACATTGGAGAGCTTGCAAAAATCACTATGTTAAGTCCGGACGGCTTTTGTCGGCTTTTCGGTTATATGGTCGGTATGACAGTAAACGAATATATACGAAAGCGTCGGCTTTCTCTCGCCGCCTTTGATTTGCAAAACGGTGATGAAAAAATCATTGATATTGCAATGAAGTACGATTGGAACAGTGCAGACGCATTTACAAAGGCATTTGTAAATCAGCACTCCGTTACACCGTCCGAGGTACGAAATCATATCGGCTCCGTAAAAATATATCCGCCTGTTTCCTTTGAAGTAAATATTAAAGGAGCAAAAGAAATGGATTTTAAGATTATTGAAGCAAACGGCTTTGAGGTTTATGGACTGACAAAGCAATTCGATTGTCAGGCAGGTGAACGCTTCAAGCAAGAAAACATTATGTGGGCCGTTGACGAGGAGCATTATCCCGAAAAAATATGCAGCGGCTATGACGGAATTTGGTACGGTATTTTCAATAACGGCGAATACTCTATTGCAAGAAGCAAAGCCGACGTCGAATATGATAACCTTGAAAAAATCACTATTCCGTCGGGTAAATATGCCGTGTTTACAACCGAAAAAGGCGGTTATGCGGGAACTGAATTACCAAAGCTTCACGATTTAATATTCAACTCGTGGCTAAAAAGCACGGATTATAAAATTAAAAAGGAATACATTATTGAGGTTTACCACTTGGCAACCGACAAAGCCGAACGCAGAAAAAACAGATACTACGAAATGTGGATTCCGATTGAGGACAACAGGTGAACACAGGGAACGGTTCCCTGTGTTCAGTGATATACTACTGCGGTTTGGGTGATTGCATTTTTGCATAATATGTGGTATAATGCAGTACATAGATATGAATAATCGAGGTTAGGCTATGAACTGGGCAGAAATAAAAACGAATGATATCGCAAACGGCGAGGGCGTCAGAACGTCGCTATTTGTTTCGGGTTGCCGTCATCATTGTAAAAATTGCTTTAACGAAGCAACGTGGGATTTCGGCTACGGTAATCTCTTCACTGAAGAGACGATGGAGCAGATTTTCAAAAGCGTTGATCACGAATGGGTAAACGGTATTTCCCTGCTCGGCGGCGAACCGTTTGA
>CAMFQI010000002.1 GCA_945980015.1 uncultured Eubacterium sp.
GAGATGTGTATAAGAGACAGATATATTGGTTGTATTTATGACCGTTCAGGCTATTTCGGGTCTCGGAAATCAGACCTTGAAGCAGGCTCGTGAATATGCACAGCAGGATTTGTGTTCAAAATCAATCGAAAAATATAATGAGGTTATTGCCGAAAAGGACAAGCTTTCAACAAGAATCGAAATGGCTACGGTTTACGACAGAGGCTTGACAACCGGCGAGTTTACAAGCATTTATGACGTTGCAACATTCCTTGAGCAGTCTATTGATAAGTATAAGACTGAGCCTGAAATGTACGAGATTTCGTGCGACATTTTGCTCAGATATAATCAGTACGAAACCTGTGCAAAGCTTTTGATGCAGGCAAGAGATATGAAGGTTACCTCGGACAAAATTGAAGAATACAGAAATACGGCAAGATATAAATATTTGAAAAACTTTTCAATGTATTCAAATGTTTTTTCCGAAAGCTACGGAACATATTTAGTTGACAGCGATTCGGAATATTCGTTCGTAAAAACAGATATGACGGCATTGATAAATCAAACGTTTTCTTATGCAACCTCATTTTGCGATAAGTATGCATTTGTACAAACAACCGACGATGAGGGTGCAGTAAGCTCGTTTGTTATTGATACAAAGGGCGTAAGACAGTGTTATTATGAAAATGTCACCGAATCGACAGGCGTCGGCTCTGCAAAATTAAAGGGAAATCAAATTTATTTAGTTGCATGCAAGTCAGAGGATACATATAAGTATTACGACTTAAACGGTAACGAGATGTTCGGTGATTATACTTTTGCGGGCAGATTTAAGAACGATGTGGCAGCCGTAAAAACCGCCGAAGACAGTTGGGCAGTTATTGACGCAAGCGGCAAGGTGTTGGCAGACGGCTTCGAGGATATCGTTTTGAATGACAATAACGAATGTTCGTCAAGAGGCGTGATTATTGCCAAGAAAAACGGCAAATATAATCTTTATGAATACGACAGCTTAAAGCAAATCGGTAATTTCTCCTGTGACGGAGCTAAACCTGTTGCAAGGGGTGCGTTCGCATTTTTGTCAAACGGAAAATGGGGCTTTGCAGACCTTAAAGGAAATGTTGTTATTGAGCCTGCTTATGAAGACGCAATGTCGTTTTCAAACGGTGCTGCTGCGGTAAATAACGGCGCCGGCTGGGAGATCATTAATCAAAACGGTGATGTTGTTATTGACGAAGTGTTCGAGAATGTAGGATATTTGAGTGATAACGGTATACTGTTTGTTCAATCAAAGGGATATTGGTGTTATTTGCAGTTCTATTACACAGGCGAATAATCAAGAGGTGACTCAATTTGAAAAACAGAAAAAATAATGGAGAAGTAATGGTTGAGGCTTCTATCGTTGTTTCTTTGGTGGTTATATTTGTTTCTGTACTGTTTTACATAGGCATGATTATGTATCAACATTCGGCAGTTTCAATTATGGCAAACCAAACCGCCTCAAACATTGCTCAGGTTTACTCAAACACAATAAAGGACCCGTTTACGGGATATATTGACTCGCAAAGCGTTTATCAGGATATAACTTATTCGACTGTTCGTGATGACGCTCAAAATGAGCTTATAAAGAAAAAAGCAAACTATCTCGCAAAATACAATATGAGAAGGTCTCGCATTGTTTCGGCAGATACGAGTAACGTTGATGTTCAGATTGTCAATAAACCTAACGAGCTACTCAAAAGTCAGGTTGTTGTTACTATTACCGATTCGTATGAAGTTCCGCTTGTTTCGATTTTCGGAGTTAATAACTCGTTGACCTTTGAAGCAACCGGTCGTGCAGATTGCGTTGATTTGCTTGAATATCTAAACGGCGTTCCGGCTGTCGGCGACCCTGAATATTCAAATTCGTATAATATTACAAATTCCGACGTTTGCTTGGTAACATTTTACGAAAATGATTTCGGCGGAGGCTTGGTGGCGACGGTTCCCGTTTACAGAAATATGTCGATTTCGTCGTCAAACAAATATACTCATTCGTCTATGCCTGAAAATCCGACGAGCAGCGAGTTTGAGTTTACATCGTGGATTACCGAGGACGGCGAGGACTTTACAAGTCAAACCGTTGTTGCAAACGATATGATTGTTTACGGTATTTGGCAGTGCACCGTAACACTTGATGCGCAGGGCGGAACGGTTAATCCGACTTCAATTAAGGCAACCGTTAACAGAAGTGCAAATCTCCCGACGCCGTCGAGACAGTGCTACATCTTTAAGGGCTGGTATGATCAAAAAAGCGGCGGAGAATATTATGACTCAAGCTCTGTAATTATGGGAAATATTACCCTTTATGCAAGCTGGAAGGAAAATCACGATTATAAAAACTATAAGGTAGTAAACGGTACCTGCGTAAAGCGTGCAACGATTTATCAAAGATGTACAAGGTGCGGCAAGGAAAGAACAATCGAGGGAGATTACGGCGGACATAATTACCGTGCGGTAAGCTCACAGGATCCAAGAGGCGTGCCGTGTAATGCAAGGGTAAAGACTACTTATAAATGTTCATATTGCGGAAATTCATATACAGGTGACGGTCAATACGGAACAAGACATACTTTTTATAATGATGATCCGCAGGCAAGCTCAAGATGCGATACGCCAATAAAATGTAACGTATTTTATTGCGAAAGAACAGGCGGTAAGGACTGTGGTGCGAGAACAATGTATCATGTGCTTTGTTCAAGATGCGGTAGGATAAATGACGGCTCATATACAACAAAGTACGGAAAGACGATAAAAATCGGTTATTGGTGCGGCTTACACGGAACTAAACAAACTTTGCCGTGCCCGTGGAAATAATAAGGATTGACTATGAAAAAAGCAGTAATTTCAATAATTTGCGTGATTGTCGCTGCTGCATTAATCGTCGGCGGCATATTCGGCGTGAAATATATAAAAGAGAAAAAATCAAATACCGATGATGTTCAAGAGGTCGAAATAATCGACGACACAATGAGCGTGTTTGAAAAAAATAAATATTATGCGTTGTTTAGCGTCAGCACTATTGACGAGCTTAATCAAACCGCCGAAGAGCTTGGCGTTGAGGTTAAGGACGGTAACAGCGAAATCTTTCACGGATACGTTATTGAGGCGGTCGAAGTTGAGGGAATAACGCTTGATTTTGAGTATGAGATTAACGAAGAGAATGAGCTTATAAACATCAATGCAAAATATACTCCCTTTGAAGAAGCTTATCCCGATAATTCGCTTCCAGCACCTCATACGGGCACCGAGGTTAAGGAAAAATTCGACCTGCTTCTAAAAGCCGTTT
Organism: uncultured Eubacterium sp.; assembly: GCA_945980015.1. Taxonomy (GTDB): domain Bacteria; phylum Bacillota; class Clostridia; order Oscillospirales; family Acutalibacteraceae; genus Eubacterium_R. Next base: position 3,308 of record CAMFQI010000002.1, read on the forward strand.
CCTCGTTGATAGGTACCGAGGTTACTGAAGAGGATTATTACATTATCGAGGAGTCGGATATTCTTGAACACAACGACGACGCCTTTTCAAAGCTTTATGCAATGACGGCTGTATTGGATTGCATTATTAAGGATGAAAACTCAAGATATCTGTTTATCTCAAATGCAAGAAATTCCGACGGAGTCGTTTGTTTCAAAATAAACGTAAATCTCCAAGAGGAGTATTACGACGATGAGCTTGTTGCCTATGTCGATTTATCGCAGTATTATGACGCCTCAAATCAAACAATGAGCGAAGAGGAAATGAGCGAATTGGCAGAGCAGGGCGATGGAGCCTTCGAGGTCTTTGATTAAAAATTAGGAGAATCATAAATGTTTTTTCGTAAAAATTCACACGGCGTAATTACGGTGTTTATATCGTTAATGCTTGTTTCGGTATTATCATTAGGCACACTTGTTGTCGAGGTGGCACGATATCAGTCGGCTAAAACTCAATTAGCCGAGGCAAATATCAGCGCCTCAACATCAATGGTTGCAAATTATGATGTTGACCTGTACAAAAGATACGGTCTTCTTGCGGTAAAAAGCAGCGATATCGACGAGGCAAAGGCGATGGACTACCTGAATTATAATTCGGATTTGGCGTCAAACGCCTTTGGAAACAATATTTCAAGACAGTATTCTATTTCGTCAATAGACGTAAAGGGTATGTACAACCTTACGTATCCGTCCGTTTTGAAGCGGCAGATATTGTCAAGAGCAAAATACAGCGTTGTTGTTCAGGACTATGCCTTGAACAGATATAACGCAGATCAGCTGCTTTCACAATTTCAAACTGAATGTAATTATGTTACAGATGCTTTGTACACTGTCGGAAACGGTAGCGGTGCAAACGACGGCGATGTTTCCGATGACGTAAAAAAGGCACTTGAAAATATGTCTAAGGCGTTTGACGGTATTCAAACAGCCGATACTCAAAATAATGTTGTTATCTCCGATAATTCGTTTTCGATTTTGCCAAGCCAAACGGGAGTGGTAGAAACGCAGACGCCTGAGGAGGATTTGGATTTAATCAATGACGCAAAGAACAGTGTAAGCTCGCTTATCGGCACCGACGCCTCAACCTTGTTTTCGCAGGGCACCTCGTTTTCACAAACGGATGTTAACGTCGGAACAGCTACTGTCGGCTCAATTGCAAGTGCAATAAACGGCGGAATGTTCAATGATTCGCTCCAAATGAACAGCAGTAAAAATGCCGCAATGTGTGTTGCACAGGCGAACAAAATGAACGCCGCAATAAACACATTAAAAGCCGATCAAGACGGAACCCTGCTTTTGAATTCGTATATAACGGATTTCTTTTCGAGCAGAAACCGTACCGTGAAGGGCTATGTAGGTCCCGGAAAGGGAAGCGGCTTCACGGGCGAAAACGGTAATTTTGCTTCGGCGTGCGTAGAGTATATTTTCGGCGGAAGCAAGAACGAAATGACAAATCAGGACACGGCGTTCAAATATTTAATGGCGGTAAGACTTATTGATAATCTTTATCTTATCCTGAACACGTCTAAAAGCTTTAATCCGAATAGTACAACATCGGCGTGGGCGCATATTATGTGGGCATATTATGAGTCATTTGCAGACGTTCAGCTAATGGCAAGATATAATTGTGCAGTGCCGTTTTCAAAAACGCAGTTGATATTCGACATAAATTCTCCTGCTTCGGTTGCTTCGGCATTTTCAACGTATAACTTTGTTACGGCTATGGAAGCATTGGGTATTTACAGCTCGGGAGAATATAGTGTACCGGGTGCAAATAAGTTTTCGTATTTGGACTATATGTCGTTTTCGTTGTGGTTTGTTGCGAATTCGACAAAGCTTTCAAGGGTATCCGACCTTATTCAGCTTGAAATGAGATACAATCAGCAATATGTAAATAATACTGCGGCGACGTTTTTAATGAGCGATATGGACACATATTGTAGAATAAAGGTTAATGCAAAGCTCAATTCCGTGCTTCCCGTTATTTCCTCAAATCAGGGCGGCTCAATACAAAACGTCAGATTCAGCAGTACAAAATATTCGGGATTTTAGTGGGGTGAGAAGATGAAAAAAAGAGAAAGCGGCGTGCTTTCGGTAGAGGCTTCAATAGTGCTTACCTTTTTTACGCTGTTCGTACTGTTTTTGTTCAGCTTCATTAAGGTTTATCAGGCTGAAAATATGGTTAGCCACGCAACCTTGCAGGCGGCAGACGCAGTTGCGATTGAATGTGCATTAAGAAGCAATGCAAATACCGAAAATATGGAGGACGTTTTGTTTTCCGTAAAAAAGCTGACAGGCTCCGACACAATAGATGCTTCAAGCTTTGAACCGATAGACGAGAGCAATCTTGCATCAATTTTGAAAACAAAATTCACCTCTGCCGTTGCACAAAGCGACAGTCAGGCAAATGAAATTTTGGAAAAATACGGAGTGAAAAACGGGTTGTACGGTGTGAATTTCGCCGAATCCTATGTCGATATGGGCGAGGATGACATTATCGTCAAGGCAACATATACCGTAAAGCTCAAGGTTTCATTCTTTGGGGCGAATGAAATTCCGCTTACAAAAACGGCAAAGGTAAAGTCCTTCGGACGAATACTGTATAAAATTACCGCTTCGTCGCAAAATCCGTCTTGGGGAACAACAAGCGGCGGAGGAAAATATCAAACCGGCGACAAGACTACTATAGTTGCAACTCCGAATTACGGCTATAAATTTGTAAAGTGGAGCGACGGCTCAACCGACAGCGAAAGAGAGGTCACGGTAAACGGCTCTCATAATTACGTTGCAATATTTGAAAAGGACGGCTACGGCGTTAACGTTACTTCAAATATACCAAAGGCGATTAAATCCTCCACCGGCTCGGGTAATTACGAATATAACGACGTTGCGGATATTTCCTGCACCTTAAATGCGGGCTACAAATTTATAAATTGGAATGTCAAAAAGCATAACGACAGCGTGGGCGGAGCGACAAGCACAATAACAACTCCGACGGTTACTCAAAGAGTAGACCAAACTTATACATTCACTGCCATAGTTGAGCCGATTGAATATAAGGTATCGGCAAGCGCAGTAGACCAAGACGGAAAAAGCATTAACGCAAATGTTACCGTCAACAACAAAAAGGGCAGTGCGATGGTAAAATACGATACTGACTTTACGCTGAATGCACCTGCCGTTTCGGGCTATAGATTTTTGGGTTGGAAGGAAGTAGGCAGCAATTCCTATATTTCAAGAAACAATAAATACAGCCTAAAAATGAGCAAGCCGTCCGAAAGGTCGTTTGTTGCGGTTTACACCAAGCAATTTAAGGTGACTATAAAATACAGAAGAGCCACATCAAGTTACGGCACTTATTGGACGACGGAAACCAAAACAATAACAGACAGTAAGTATACGCTTCCAAGGGCATATTCGATAAGATGGGTTGCTACATCGGATAAGTCATACAGACCGTATAATTTTACAGGCTGGAAAGACACTAAAACAGGAAAAACATATTCTGCATTATCGTCTGTAACATTGAGCAGAGATACAACCTTTGAAGCTATTTATGACAGCAATCATGTTCACAAGGCGGCTGCCCAAGGTGGAGGAACTTGTTCGGAAAACCATTATGTTGAAAAAACAATAACACATATTGGCGGAGTAGAATATACAACTAAATGTGTAAGATGTTGTATTTGTAAAGACTGCGGCGATTTCAATTCACCGTTAGTGGATGATAACGGAGTAATTCGTTCCGAATACAATTGGTGCGTTACACATTATGAAGGCGAGGGCACGGCGAATTGTATGAAATTTCATGATGATGGTACGGTTGGCGGAATGTCGGGTGGAAATGAAATACCTCTTAAAGTCAAGAAGATTGATCATAATGATATGAGAAACGAAAGATATTAACAACCGACAGTATTCAGTATTGTAATCACACCTTTAATCTGCGGTAAGGTGTATGAAATAATAAATTAATGAAGTTGGAAAGGCTTGGGATTAATATGAATTTTACTTTTGAAACGCAGGGAGCAATTACATATTTGGTTTGTGAGCTGGCTCCCACCGATCAGCTTGATTCTCTTACTTTGGGAATGTTGAGCAATAACCGTATTGTCGGTATTGCACCTGTTTTGTACACAGAGATGAACGGTCAGAGATTTTTGAAATATAATATTTCGGCAAAGCTTACGCTTTCGCAATTCTTTTCGGGACCTGTTGACAAAAGCAGGGCGTTGAGCGCATTTAAGAATATCATCAATGCAATTTGCAACGCCGATGATTATATGATAGACCAAAATTGCTTTGCCTTTGAAGCGGACAAAATATTTATTAATGTATCAAATTATGAGGTGGGAATGATTTGCGTTCCTGTTGCAACTCAAAAGTATGCTTCGCAGGAAACCGAAAATCTTTTCATAGGTTTGCTTGAAGGCACGCAGTTCACAGGCGACAAATCGTTTGTTACTGAGCTGGAAACATTTATTTCAAACTCAAAGCCGTTCAATATTTACGCTTTCAGAGATTTGATTGAGAGAATGTCTTCGGGTATGGGTGTTGCACAGCAGCAGTATCAACCGCCTGTTCAGGGAGCAAGTGTTCCTCCTGCAATGGCGTTTAATGATACTATTTCTATGGACGACTTAAACAGAATGCAGTCGCAGCAGCCTATACCTCAAGCTCCTGTTCAGCCTCAGGGAGTACCCTTTCAATCACAGGGAATGCCGATGACTCAGCCGCCTATTCCTAATCAGAGCTTCGGCGGACAGGCTCCTCCTATGCAAAACAGACCTATGTCACCTATGCAACCTCCTATGCAGGGCAGACCGGCAGCGCCTATGCAACCTCCTATTCCGGGACAACCGGGTGTGCCTGTTCAACCGAGCGCACCTCAAAAGCCTAAAAAGGAAAAGAAAAAGAAGAGTCGCTCAGGCTCAGGCTTGGACGTTGCAATCCCCGGTCAGTCACAGGCTCAAAAGCAGCAAAATGTTGTAATTGCGCCTAACGGTGCACAGCCTCAGCAGACACAGGCACATGACGACGAAAAGAAAATTACGTTTATCGACCTAATGGCTCATTACAACAAGGAAAACGTTGCAAAGTATAAGGCACAAAAGGAATCCAAAAAAGCAAATGATACAAAAAAGAAAAAGGAAGCACCTCAGCAAAGACAACAGCAGGTTCCTCCTCAGTATCAACAAAATGTTGCGCCTATTCCTCAACGTCCTCAGGGTATGCCGATGCCTCAGGGAGTACCTGTGCAACCTCAGGGTATGCCGATGCAGCAACCTCCTGCTTCACAATTTGCTCCTGCGCCTCAGCCTGTTCCGGTACAAAACAGCTTTAACGAAACGACAGTATTGAGTAATTTAGGTATGGGCGGCGGAGAAACCACCGTTTTGAGTATGGGTCCGGACGTTGTTAACCCCTGCTTAACAAGAGTTAAAACAGGCGAGAAGGTATATATCAACAAGCCTGTATTTAGAATCGGCAAGGAAAAAAGCTATGTTGATTATTTCATTGCCGATAATACTGCAATCAGCCGCAGTCACTGTAATATACATACGGAAAACGGCGAGTATTTCATTGAGGATACAAATTCAACAAACCATACCTTCATTAACGGAAAGATTATAAACAGTAATGTAAAGACCAAAATCAGCAGCGGCGACAGGATAAGGCTTGCTAACGAGGAGTTTACATTTACTATTTAATATCTCAGTCAGTAATTTTTTATTTAGGTGAGTAAATATGATAGATTTCTTTTCACCGTCAGAAAGCAATGCCGTACAAAATACGCTGAACAATCGCAGCTATTCTATGAGAGTAGTTCTTATTGCGGATAACGGAGGCTTTTTCACAATTCTGTTGCCTGCCACTATGGAGGGCAGGTACAGATTTACCGATTCAAACGGTAATGAAAAATATCCGTTTTTTTGCGAGGCAATCGACGGTAACTGGTGCGTAAATCTCGGAGCGGGCGTTTATTTTCAAAATGCCGGCAGTATGAGTGGATTTACAAACTCGGGAAGAGCGCAGATTTTGAGCGACAGAGTTGCCTTGAAATTCAGCTACAACGGACAAAACTTTATAATTTATCCCGAAATAGAACGGCTAAACGACCATGTTTTTCTGCCGTATTATATTGAGGAACGCACAGATTATGTTATCGGCAGATCCGAAAGCAATCATATTTGTTACAATAATCCCGCCGTTTCAAGAGAGCATGCCTGTCTTCATTGGAACGGAAGCTCATGGACGATTATTGACCAAAACAGCACTAACGGAACCTGCGTAAACGGTAAGTTCATCAGCTCGGCTGAGCTTAATGTCGGCGATATAGTTTTTATTGTAGGGCTTTATATCATTATCGGACAAGGCTATATTTGTATCAATAACAAGAACGACAGATGTGTGTTCAATTCTCCGAGAATAAGACATATTACCGGAATGAACGATATATCGTATTCAAAGCCGAATACTAATTTGATTAACCGTTCGGCATTTTTCGACCGTAAGCCGAGAAAAATTAAGCCGCTTACAAAGGACCCGATTGAAATAGAAATGCCTCCTATGCCGCTTAACGCAAACAACATTCCGTTTTTGCTTCGCTTGGGAACGCCTATGCTTATGGGCGGCTCTGCGTTGATGAGCGGTAATATCCTGATGGCAATGACCAGTATGGTGCTTCCTACCATTACTCAGTCTTTAACCGAAAAGGACCGCAAGGAGTATGAAAGCAAGCGTCTTGAGGGCTATAGACGTTATCTTGAATTCATCAAAACGAGAATCCAAAACGAAAAGCTTCTTGAGGAAAGAACGCTGAATTATAACTATCCGTCGCTTGTTAACAATATGCAATTGATTTCGGGCAAGAACAGAATGTGGGAGCGCAGAAAAAGTGACGACGACTTTATCAGCGTTCGTCTCGGCTTCGGAAGCTACCCTATGATTGTCGAAAAGAAATATGCTCCGAAGAAGTTTCAAATTGAGCCGGATATTCTTGAAAATGAGATGTATCAAATTGCGGAGCAGACAGAAATGCTCAACAATGTTCCCGTGATGATTTCACTTTTAAGAGATTATATTGTCGGTATGTGCGGTGATCGTCAGGGTGTACTCAAGCTGATTAGAAATATGATAATTCAGCTTGCCTGTGCACATAGCTATGACGACTTAAAAATAGTTATCGTAGCAGATAAGGAGGAGGCAAAGTTCTTTGATTTTGTCCGTTATCTTCCTCATAACTGGAACGACGAAAAGAATATAAGATTTTTCGTTTCATCGCAGTCGGAGGCACAACAGCTTACGACGTATTTCAACAAAATAAAGGACAACAGACCTGAAAACTCAGTTTACAACCTTGTCAACGAGGATTCATATATTGTTTTTGATTTAAGTAAATCACTTTATAACTATATCGAAACCTTCAAGGACGTTATGAAAAGCGAAAAATATGAAGGCATTTCGATAGTAGCGGCGTTTGACGGTCTTCCGAAGGAATGTGTTAAGGTCATTGATTTGACTCAAGGTGCAAGAATTGTTGACTATTTGCACCCCGAGGCAGACGACCAGTATTTTGAGCTTGACGCATATGATGAGAATTTGGCTAAAACAAGCGTACAAAAGCTTGTTGAAACAAAGGTGAGAATGGACTGCAACAGCTTCATTCTTCCGAAAATGGTAACGTTTTTGGAAATGTTCGGTGTGGGTCAGGTTGAGTATCTTAATCCTCTGCAACGCTGGGCAGACAATAATCCTGTTAAGACTCTTGCAACGCCTATCGGTGTAGGCACCGACGGAAATTTGTTTAATCTTGATCTTCACGAAAAACACCACGGCCCTCACGGTCTCGTTGCCGGAATGACAGGCTCGGGAAAATCGGAGTTTTTGATTACATATATTCTTTCGATGGCTGTAAATTACAGTCCCGATGAGGTTGCGTTTGTTCTTATTGACTACAAGGGCGGCGGCTTAGCCGATGCCTTTGAGGACAAGACCCGCGGTATTCATTTGCCGCATTTGGTAGGAACTATTACAAACCTTGACGGTGCCGCTATTCAGCGTTCGCTTATGTCGATTAAGAGCGAGCTGAAAAGACGTCAGGCGGTTTTCAAAAAAGCAAAGAGCCAAACGAATGAAGGCACAATGGATATTTACGATTACCAAAAGCTTTACAGAAGCGGCAGGGTAAGTGAGCCAATGCCTCATTTGATTATTATTTCCGATGAGTTTGCCGAAATGAAGACTCAACAGCCCGAATTTATGCAGGAGCTTATCAGTACGGCTCGTATAGGACGAAGCCTCGGCGTTCATCTTATATTGGCTACCCAAAAGCCTGCCGGCGTTGTAAACGACCAAATCAGAAGTAATACAAAATTTCAGGTTTGCTTAAAGGTTCAGGATCGCTCCGACAGTATGGATATGATTAAGCGACCCGACGCCGCAGAGCTTAAGCAGACAGGTAGATTTTACTTACAGGTAGGCTATAACGAATTTTTTGCACTCGGTCAATCCGCTTGGTGCGGCGCCGAGTATATTCCGCAGGAGGAGGTAACTAACGCAAAGGACTCCTCAATAAAATTTATTGACAACGTTGGACAAACTCTAATGAGAGTAGAGCCTAAGGTTGAGCAAAAAAGAACAGGAACTAAGCAAATTGTTGCTATTGTGCAGTATTTGTCCGATTTGGCAAATAGAGAAAATATTGAGCCTAGGAGCTTGTGGCTTGAGCCGTTACCGAAGCAGCTTGATTATGATGAGTTTATGCAGGAACACGGTCAATCGGCAGACGGCTATTTGAATGTTGCACTCGGTATGGTTGACGACCCTGAAAAGCAATCTCAGTTTCCGCTTGTTTTGGACTTTTTGTCGTTCCATCATATGCTTGTGTGCTCGGGAAGCGGCTTTGGAAAAAGCACATTGATTCGTACAATATTGCTTTCTCTTGCAGAAAAATATTCTCCGCAGGAGTTCAATTATTACATAATTGATTTTTCAAGCGGTAGCTTAAGCTCGTTTGAAAAATTGCCTCATTGCGGCGCATATTTGAATGAAACGCAGGAGGGTGACATAAAACGACTGTTTTCGTTTATCAAGGATTTAGTTGACGAGAGAAAGAAGATTTTTTCACAGTCCGATGTTACAAATTATGAGGCGTATTGCAAGATAGGTAAGCTTCCGATGATATTGTTTGTTATCGACGGCTATGCAACCATAAAAACCATTGCGGGAGGTATGGAAATATTCAACTTCCTGCAGGACGATTTGAGAGATACTGCAAATTACGGAATCAAATTTGTTTTAACTACCAATCACCCTAATGATGTATCATCAAAAACGAAGCAGGAAATAGATTATTCAATAGCACTTAACGCTAAGGATAAATATGAGTACGGTGATATTTTGGGCACAAGATGTACTTTCGCACCTCCCGAGGCAAAGGGCAGAGGTTTGTGCGTGGTTGATTCAAGGGCTCTTGAATATCAGGTTGCAATGCCTGATGTAAAATGCTCCGAGCAGGAGCAGGTGTCTCTTTTGAGGCAAAGGCTTTCGGCTATCGCCGAAAAGTATTGCGACGGTACGACTGCACGAAGACTGCCTGTTATGAAGGAAGGACAGGAATATACCGATTTCATAAAGGATTTCGGCAAGAACTGTTTCCCATTAGGCTATTCCACGCTGAATATGAAGCAAGTAGTAATGCCGCTTCATCAGTTATATTGTATGTCGCTTTATTTCGGAAATCCAAACGGCGTAAAGCCGGTTTTGTCAAATATTATCAATATGGCAAAGCATAATGATATGGATATAGTCGTAATGCGAAAGCAAAATGACACATTGTTTGACAGTCAGCTTGAGTATGAAATGAAGCAAAACAATGCCTATAACGTTGAAATTATCGACCCTGTTGAAGAGGGCTTGGCAAGACTTGACGATATTTTAATCGAAGAAATTACGTCTCGAAATGTCTACCGTGACGAGTTTTGCAGAAATAACGGCATTGACCTTGCAGATAAGGGAAAGCTGAAAAGATCGTCAAGATATATTTGCGCCAATACAAGACCGCTTATTGTTATTTTTGAAAGCTATTTCGATTTTCTGCGTATTCCTAAGGATGAAAATATGATAGTCGAAATCAGCACTCTTCTGAGCAGGACTAAGGGCTACAATATCTATTTTGCAGGATGCTTTTATCCAAACGAAGAGGGTATGTTCTCTAATAATCCGATTTTGAAATGCTTCAATAAGGACGATTTGCTTTTGTTGTTCGGCGGTCAGTACGATAAGCAAAGCTTTACTAATTTGCCTATGGATTTGCGTCGCTTTGAGCAGATGAATCCGAAATTTGACAGATATATGCTCAAATATCGTGGCGAATTTCATCCGTTGTTTATGCCGTGCGGCGTAATTAATAGCGAAGACGCCGAGCCTGACGAAGCGCCTATTATTTAAGGAGGATGGATATGGAAAAAATATTGATTAAATTATTCATCCCTGCGGTTAACAGGTCGTTTGATTTGTTTGTACCGGTGGATTTGGAAATAGGCGAGTTGACAAAAATCATTGTTAACGGTGTTGAGTATATGTGCAACGGCGTCTATGTTCCGTCGAACGAAGAAATGCTCAATTCAAAAGAGGGGCATATATTGTTCAATCCGTCATTGACCTTGGACTCCTACGGGATTACCGACGGAGCAGAGTTAATTTTGATTTAGTTATACGGAGAAAGCTATGGACCAAAGAATTATTAAGCAGTTCGTTGAATGTGAAGAACATCTGACGGTGCTCGAAAAACAAAATATAAGAGCAAAGGATGATATCGGGAACTGTGTAGGCGGCTCACTCAAAAAAGGATATATTGACTCATGTGAGCTTGTCGAAAGAAGAATAGAAAAAATAAGAAACGAGTTACAGGAATTACAGAAATTATTACTTTTGTCGGAAGGGTAATATGAAAGTAATTTTGTAATATATTAAAGGAGGAATTTTCATTATGCAAATTCAAATTAACGGTAAAGCCGCTGCTGATGCATGGGTTGAAAGAGCAAGAGGTCTTAATGAAGAAACAGAAGGTCTTTTGAAGGATGTTTCAAACTTACTTACAAGTGTGAGAAATTTTTCAGAGGGTACTTTAGTTGACGAGATCGTTGAACTCGGCGACGGTGTTATTACAGCGACAACTGCTCTTATGAGTGGTATGAACCAGATTTATGACGTTGTAAATAAGCTTTTAGACTTCCTTAAAAACTTATTCGAGGAAGCTACCGGATTCCAAAGCGACAGTAAGTCTGCAATTATGTAATATTTTGAAAGGAGAGAAAAATAATGGCTGCTGAATTATTACTTCATGCTAAAAAAGAGGACTTTCTAAACCTCATTGAACAACTTGACGGCAAAATGAACCAGTTAAAAGGAACTTTGACAAGCTATCAGACACTCAAAAATGACGTTTCAATGTTTATGGACGGAAACGACAGCAACTTTGACAAGATGCAACAAAATGTTGATGCAAACATTGACGCTGTAAAGAGAGCAATCGCTTTGACACAAAAATCAAAGGACAACCTTCAAAAGACTGTTGACCAGATGGACTCAATGGGTTCAAAGGCTTCAACAATGCTTGAGGAAGGCGTTCAAACTGCTTCAAATGCAATTAAAACCGCAATCCGTATTGAAGGATTGGGTCTGTAATTGCTTTGGAAAAAGAATATTTTTTAGACACTACACGAATTTTAGAGCATATTGAAATTTTATCGTTGGAAAAGCATACTGCTCAAAAGCTCAAGGATTCAATTGTTTTAATGAAGAATGTTGTTCTTAATACTTCAAATCCGAATTATGATATTCTTCATAAATTCCGGCAAATAATTGATGATGTTGACGGTTTGTGCAGGTACTTTGAAGCAAACGAAAATCTTTTTGATAATACTGCTGTTGAGGCAAATATTATTATTCAAAAAATTTCGCTGATGCTTGAGGATAATCTATTTGATTCTAAAAAAGTCATTGATATTGATACAAGCAATATATAATAATTCAATATCTTAATTGTGTTGTGTATGTTACAGTAAGATAAAAGACAGTCGGGCGAGGGCTCGGCTGTTTTTGTATCATAATTCGGTGGGGCGAATATAATGAGGGTGTAATATTATTTATGAGGTGAGAGTGTGAACAGATGTGATTTTGCGTGCGAAGAGTTGAGAGATTACGGCGGAGAACCGGTTGCCTTGAACATTGAACGGCTTGCGAGAAAAAACAGTAATTTCCGAATTGCTCTATGGACGGGCAAATATCTTCAAACAACATTGATGAGTATACCGACAGGCGGTGAAATCGGTATAGAAAATCATCATGATACCGACCAGTTTATTCGCATTGTACAGGGCAGAGGCGTAGTTTTCTTCGGCAAAACGAGGGAAGATATGAGAGAGGCTAAGCGAGTTGACGGAAATTACGGAGTGTTTGTCCCTGCGGGTACATGGCATAATATAAAAAATATAGGCAATACACCGCTGAAGCTTTATTCAATTTATTCACCGCCGCATCATCCGTTTGGCACGGTTGAAAAATACGGCTAACCCTCGAAAACCACCAATAGGAACCGTCCCCATTGGTGGTTTTGACAGTATTAAACCCCTTGTAAGCAAAATTACAAGGGGTTGATTATGTAATGTTATACTGTGATAGGTTCTTTCTCTGTCTCGGTTGAGGTGTTGGGTGAAATGCTGTCAACATCAACCTCTTCTTCGATGTACTTATTGACATCCTCGGGACGTCTAAATGTCGGTATAATGCATCTTAACACCTCTCTTGCGAGATTGTCGTCGCCCTTCGCACACGCTCTTTCAAGCAAATTGATGCGTTGCTGAATATCGTCAAAGTCGAGTGCAGTATCCTTTTCAATATAAATCATACTGTTTTCGGTCTTTGTCAGCGTTTCGGTTTGAATCAGCAGTTCTTCATAAAGCTTTTCGCCGGGGCGAAGACCCGTTTCCTGAATTTCAACATTTTGAACACCCGAAAGTCTAATCATATTCTCTGCCAAATCGAGAATTTTTACAGGTTGTCCCATATCAAGAACGAAAAGCTCGCCGTTTTTCGCCATTGCGCCAGATTGAAGAACGAGCTGTGACGCTTCAGGTATTGTCATAAAGTATCTTATGATACGCTTGTCGGTAATCGTAACCGGTCCGCCGCTTGCAATTTGCTTTTTGAATAGCGGAATAACCGAGCCTGCGCTACCGAGAACGTTTCCGAATCTCGTTGCACTGCACTTAACCTTGCCTCGTGCGGCGTAGCTTTGAGCAAGCATTTCGCACATACGCTTCGTTGCGCCCATAACATTTGTCGGATTAACCGCTTTGTCCGTGCTTACCATCATAAAGCGACCCGTACCGTATTCCTCGCACAAATCAAGCACAACCTTTGTGCCGAAAATGTTGTTTTCAATAGCCTCAATACAGTTGTGCTCCATAAGTGGAACGTGCTTATGAGCTGCGGCGTTAATAACAATCTGCGGGTGATATGCTTCAAATACCCTAGCCATTGCCGCTCTGTTTGTTATCGAAGCAATTTCAACCTTAACATCAAGCTGTGTGTTCTTAAATTTAAGCTCCTGCTGAACGTCGTAAACGCCGTTTTCGTAAATATCAAGAAGAATGAGCGATTTCGGTGACATTTGAGCCAGCTGACGTGAAAGCTCCGAGCCTATCGAACCGCCTGCGCCTGTGATAAGGACAACCTTATCCTTATAGTAGGCATTTGTTTTTTCGTCGGAAACGTCAATCGGCTTTCTGAACAGTAAGTCTTCGATGTCAAATTCACGAAGCTGTCGTTTTGCTCCCGCAGAGTGAGCCGTGGGGTAATCATAAACCTTGATTTTGCAGCCGGTCTGCTTGTAATATTCGTAAATTCTCTTCTTTTTGTCGGCGTCAACCTTCGGAAGCGCAATGATAATTTCCTGAATTTTGTATTCCTTGAGCTTTTCAAACGTAGCCTCGGCAATGCTGAAAACGGGAATACCGTGAATCGTTCTGCCGATCTTCGACTCCATTTCGTCAATAAAGCACCTCGGCGTGTAGGCAGAAACGTTGTTATTCATCAAGTCCTCTGCAAGACTTACACCGACCTTGCCTGCACCAACGATGGCGATTTTAATTTTTTGAGTTTCGTCTTTTTTGTCAACCTCTACATGCGCAAAAACTCTGAGTAAAAAGCGTAGCAGCTTACCCTTAGGCGTTATTTGATTGCCGCATTTGTAGCAGTATCTGTATGCCATTCTCATAGCGAGAGAAAGCAAACAGTTGAAGCTGACGAGTGCAACCATTATTGCAAACATAAATTTTCTGAAATGGAAAAGCTGCGGCAACGTGTATTCAAGCGCCATAAACAGCAGCGAGCCCAATGCATCCGAAACCAAAAACAGAATATAGCACTGAATTCCGCCGTATCTCCAAATCTGCTGATAAATCTTAAAGATAAATCTAAACAAGAGTATACTGCCGAGTGCTAATAACGAATTGATAATAATATCCTTAATGGACAAATTCAGAAACTTGTTGTAAATAAATAACAGTAAGGCATCTGTTGCGGCAAAAGCAATAATATCATAAAAGACAAGCGTCCAGCGTATATTAAATCTTTCTTTTAAGTTTTTCATATTTGAAGCACCTCACTTCGTTATGTTGTAAAAAATCGCAAAGTGCGCATAATAACCATTATTGTGTTT
>CAMFQI010000003.1 GCA_945980015.1 uncultured Eubacterium sp.
AAAATTCTCTGTCCATAGTAACACCTTTTTCAAAATATCATTCAAGTCTATAAAATTATATAATATGTAATTGAAAAATTCAACAATAAATGATATATTATTTTCAGAAAGCGGTGATACGATGAAAAAAGCATTAATAACAGGCGGAGCAACAGGAATAGGCAAAGCAACCGCCATTTTGCTTCAAGAAAACAGCTACGAGGTTTATATTACATACAACAGCACTCTACCCGATTACGAGGTCAACAAGATAAAATGCGATTTGAAAAATCTTGATAGTATTAAAGAAGTATTTGACGAGGTTGGAGATATTGACCTGCTCGTCAACAATGCCGGCGTGTCGCTGATAAAAATGATTAATGATGTAACGCCTGACGATTACGAAGAAGTAACGGCGGTTAACGAAAGAGCCGTTTATTTTGCAAGCAAGCACGCCGCCTTAGGTATGATAAAAAAGCACAGCGGAGCAATAATAAATATAAGCTCAATATGGGGACAAAGCGGTGCGTCGTGTGAAACACTTTACAGTATGACAAAAGCCGGAGTTATAGGGTTTACAAAGGCACTTGCGCAGGAGCTTGCACCAAGCAACATCACGGTAAACTGCATTGCTCCGGGAATAATCGACACAAGAATGAACGATATGTTTGATAAACAAGAATTGATAGACGAGGTTCCGCTTGGCAGGCTGGGTAATCCTGAAGAAATCGCACAGGCTGTACTGTTTCTTGCTGAAAACAGATATATTACAGGGCAGGTTTTGGGCGTAAACGGAGGAATGTGTTCGGCATAGCCGACAGTGATATCTGCTTCGCAGGTGAAATCGCAAGCGGTGAAATTTTGCAATTTCATTGCAAAGTGAAATACGCCGTTAGCGTGTTGAGGTTTGGGTGATTATAGTTTGGGTTTGACAGACGAGAGATAAAAAACGAGGGACACCTTGGGGTGTCTCTCGTTTTTGTTATTAATGAAAATAATTATAAAGGTTTGATGAGCAGCGTGATTTCTTCGCCGGTGAGCTTTGAGCGGCGGTGCTCCTTTGTCGGCGGTGGGCCGCAGGCATTTGAGCCGGCACCGAGGCCGTAGGAATCGAAGTGAAGAAATGTTGTATTGCACTCCTGCAAATCCTCAATATGCGACGCCTTTGCGCATTGCTGCGAGGTATAATGGTCGGCAGAGAAGGTCATTCTGTTGCCAAGTGAGGTAAACATAAGTCCGTTTCCGTCGTCATCACTCAGCCTTGCCCAACGGGTCATGCAACGCATCGAGCTTTCCTGCGGACGAATATATTCCTCGTGCATATTCTTTACATCAAGACTGTAAATTCCGAGCATTGCGTGTTCCATAAAGTCGGAGGTGTTTTCCCTTTCGCCCAAGCCGTAATACTCAACATTACTGTATTTTTTGGGCATTTCAAGAGTAATTCCGAAGCGTGGAGCAAACACAAGATTTTTAGAACGCAGACAACGGGCAGTCAGCTTTATACTGCCGTCGTTATAAATCTTATAGGTCATATTAACTCTTGCAATGCATTTTGAAGCGTTGGTTGCAAGGTTATAATCATAAGATATAACAACCTTGTTATCCTCAATTTTATAAGCGTTCGACGGTGATTTAGGCTTAATGGGATATAGCTTTTCGGTATCAAGGCAAAGTCTTTCCCAATGTCTTGAGTAATTCATATCGTTGTCAATCGGCGCACGGTAAACGCTTACGCCGAAGCCGAGTGCATTTCCGAACGGCGCAGAATTAACATACTCGTTTGAATTTTTGCAATAGCTTTCCACCGAGCCTGTTCTTGTATTAAACACAAGCTCGCCGTTTTTGAAGCGAACTATCAGCTTACGTTCGGAAATATCAACCGTCGGCGGTTCGGTTTCTGTTGAGGTATGAATTTTGAAGTCGTCGCAAAGGTTAAGCATCTGCTCGCTTGCGACTTCAAAATCGCCGTCAAAATATCTGAAAATTACTGCTTCATCACCCTGTAAATGATTGATGTCGAGCGTTACATTTTGGGTGCTATGCGGCGAAACATCAAGCGAAAAAGTGCCGCTTTGCTTTTCCTCACCGTCAAGAAGATAGCTCCATTTGACCGTATAATCGGCGTTTGTAAAGCATTTGTAATTGAAAAATTCATACTTATCGGTATCAATTTCCCTGCAACGAACAGGGCGGTAGCAGTTTTTCATTTGAAGTGCACCGGCGTGAGGCGTTCTGTCGGGGAAGAAAAGACCGTCAACACAAAATGCGCCGTCGTGCTTTTGCTCACCGTGGTCGCCGCCGTAGGTATATTTATATCTTGCGTTTTCGTCATAAATACTATGGTCTGCAAATTCCCAAATACATCCGCCGAGCATATTATCCGCCTTCAAAAACGCCTTTACATACATTTCAAGCTCGCCTGCGCCCAAGCCCATTGCGTGAGCATATTCGCACATATAGTACGGCTTTGTGTAATACTTCTTCGGAAGTCCCGAACCCCGTGATATTCTCTTTATCAATTCAGGGAACGGATACATCTGCGACACAACATCGTACGCCCAACGCTTTGTACGACAAACGCCCTCGTAATGCACGGGAATATCGGTAAGCTTTTTCAGTTCATCATAGCAATAATCCTGATTTTTGTAGCCGTGAGCCTCGTTTCCGAGCGACCACATTGTAATCGACGGATGATTGCGGTCACGCTGATACATACGGTAAACCCTATCCCAATAGCGACTTTGCCACTCGGGATTATGCGAGCACGCACCCGGCTTATGAATTTCGGTTTCACAGCCGTGAGTTTCTATATCGGCTTCATCAACGACATAAATACCGTATTCGTCGCACAAATCAAGAAAAATCGGGTCGGGAGGATAATGAGAGGTACGAACGCAGTTTACATTGTATTCCTTAAAAATGCGAACATCCTTTTCCATATCCTCGACTGACATTACGTAGCCTGTTTTCGGGTTTGTATCGTGGTGATTTACACCAAGAAGCTTGATATTTTTGTTATTAAATGTAAAGACGTTGCCGGTAATTTTTATATGCTTAAAGCCTATCATACGGCGAACAAGCTGAATTGTCTCACCCTGCTTTGAAAGGGATACAACGAGCGTATAAAGTTTCGGGTATTCGGCAGACCATTGCTCAACGTCCAACTGAGAAAAGCTGATTTTTTCAATTTGCTTTTCGCTTACATTGACCGACTTTGAGGCAACAAGGCTTTCGCCGTCAAACAAGGCGGCGCTAAGCTCACATTCATCAACAAGCTTCAGTGACGGCAGAATATCAAGATTATATGTAAGGTCGTTATTAAAGGTTGTTTTTGCTTCAAAATCGTAAATACTGTTCTTTTCGTAAATATGAAGAAGCACATCACGGAATATGCCGTTATCCCTGAACATATCCTGACATTCAAGATATGTGCCGTTTGTATATTTATGGTTTACGACAACGAGGTGGTTTTCGCCCTCAACGAGAAATTCGTCAAGCTCGAATTCGGCGGTATTGTGACTTCCCTCGCTGTAGCCGACATATCTTGAATTCACAAAAATGTCAAGGCCGCCGGCAACACCCAAAAACGAAATGATATAGTTCTTTTCCAAATCGTCAATATTGAAAGTTCTGTGGTAAACTCCGACCGCACAATCAACGGGAATCTCGGGCGGATTGGGTGTAAACTGATACCTTGAGTTTACATAATACGGCTTTTCATAGCCTGTATGCTGCCATACCGACGGAACGCTCACCTTATCGAAGCAAGCCGTTTCGGTATCGATTTCAAGCGGTAAATCGCTTTCGTGAGGATAGTAGGCAAAATCCCATTCTCCCGACAAAACAGTAACGCACGAGGAATTATACCTCTCGGTGCGAATATCGGTTTTTGCCATTTGTTCAACCGAGTTAAACGCAATAAAGTACGAACGGGGTTGAAGAACATTGTCCTTGAACACATCAAAATTTTTATAGTTATCGTTTTTTAATCTGAATTTCATAGTAATTACCTATAATCGTTATTTTAACTTTGCAATGGTTACGCCGTCCTCACCCTCGCCGTATTTTCCGAGGCGGTATTCGAGGATATTAGGATGATGCTTAAGCTCCTCGGTAACGGCTGAGCGCAAAACGCCCATACCCTTTCCGTGAATTATGCGAATTTCGTTTATGCCGTTAAGCACGCATTTGTCAATGAATAATCCGAGATTTCCTAACGCCTCGTCAGCGGTCTGTCCTCTTAAATCAAGCTCGGTCTTAACATCGGCGTCTGCTCGTGAGGTTGTTCGGTACAGATTACGCTGAGGTGCAGTCGGCTTTTTCTTTTTCTTCTCAAGCAAAACGAGGTCGGACATTTTTACCCTCGTTTTGAACATACCTGATTTTACGAGAACATTACTGTTTGAAACCTCCAAAACCTCACCCTCGCCAATACCACGAATGAGTACGCTGTCGCCGGCGACAACGCTGCGTGGCAGTTTATAATCCTCGTCCCAATTATCCAAAATTTCCTGAGGATTAACAAGGTCGTCCATTTCGCCCATTTGCGTTTTTATTGCACGCCTTGTTTTGCGTGCAAGCTCAGTTGCATTTGACGGCGACTTCATTTCCTTTAACTTATCAAGCTCAAGCAAAAATTCGCTCGATTTTCTGCGAGCCTGATTAATGAGCTTTTCGGCTTCCTTTTTTGCCTTGTCAAGCTCCTTTGCTTTGAGCGTTTCGATTTTGTCCTTTTCGCTCTGCGCCTTTGACGCCATTTTTCGAGCCTGCTCGGTAGTCCTTTGAGCGAGTATTTTTTCCTGCTCAAGCTCAAGTCTCGTTTGCTCAAGCTTATCAAGAACTGCCTCAAAATCACGATTATCGGAGGACACAATTTCTCTTGCGTGATTAATAATCTCCTCGTCTATACCGATACGCAGAGAAATTGCAAAGGCGTTTGAGCGACCCGGCACGCCGATAAGCAAACGGTAAGTAGGAGAAAGCGTATCAACATCAAACTCACAGCAGCCGTTTATTACTCCCGGTGTATCAAGAGCATAAGCCTTCAGCTCGGCATAGTGGGTTGTTGCGGCTATTTTTGCACCCTTATTACGCAATGCCTCGATAATCGAAACGGCAAGAGCGGCACCCTCGACAGGGTCTGTACCCGCTCCGAGCTCATCAATAAGCACGAGTGTACTGTCGTCCGCCTTATTGAGAATATCGGCAATATTCGTCATATGAGATGAAAAGGTTGAAAGGCTTTGCTGAATACTCTGCTCGTCGCCGATATCAACCAAAATCTTATCGAAAACGGAAATTCTGCTGCTTTCAAGTGCAGGAATAAGCAGACCGCACATAGTCATAAGCGTGAACAGTCCGAGCGTTTTTATTGAAACGGTTTTACCGCCGGTATTCGGTCCCGTAATAACGAGAGTATCATATTTTTCGCCGAGGGAAATATCAACCGGCACAACCTTATTTTTGTCGATAAGAGGGTGACGTGCCTGCTTGATGTCGATAATTCCGTCGGTGTTGAGTATCGGCTTTGTGGCTTTCATCTTATTTGCAAGATGAGCCTTTGCAAAAATCAAATTAAGCTCAACGGCTGAAAGATAGCTGTTTTTTATGCTATCGGCAAAATTTGCACTTTCGCTCGAAAGCTCAAAGAGAATACGATTTATCTCTTCCCTTTCCCTGCCCTGAAGCATTTTGATATCGTTATTAGCTTCAACAACGGAGATAGGCTCGATAAACACGGTTGCACCCGAAGACGAGGTATCGTGAACCAATCCCTGAACATTGCCCCTATACTCGCTTTTTACGGGAACAACATATCTTCCGTCACGCTGGGTAACGATAGCCTCCTGAAGATATTTTGAGTAATGAGCTGAATGGAGCATACCGTCAAGCTTTTCTCTTATTGCCGCAGTCTTAGACCTAATTTTTCTGCGAATGTCGTACAGCGTTTCGCTCGCTTTATCCGAAATTTCATCCTCGCTTATGATACAGGACAAAATTCTTTCTTCAAGATATTTGTTTGTTGTAATGCAATCAAAGAGCAAATCAAGGCTCGTCCTGACTCCCGAGCAATGACCTCGCCATTCATAAAGCACACGCATACTGCGAAGCGTATATGCAATTTTGAGCAGCTCACCTGCATTAAGCGAGCCGCCTGCCGACGCTCGTGCAAGCGGTCCGTTAACATTATTAAGTCCGCTGAATGAGGGTGCGCCGAAGCGTGAAATGAGCGACTCGGCGTCCTCGGTTTGATTGAGCATATTGCAAAGAGTTACGAAATCACTGCACGGCTTTATATTCAGTGCAAGCTCGCCGGCATCCTCGCAGGAGGTTTCGGCTTTGAGCATTTCGAGAACCTTGTCAAGCTCAAGTGTTTTATAATTCTTTTCCATAGTTAAATAATCGCTTTATAAAAATCCAATGTTGTAAGCCTTCCGTCAATTCGGGAAAGCGTATATTTTTCGGTTATATCGGACAAAATATTCATATTTTCCTCTCCGATATTAAAGGAAAATACCTTGCCTAAATCACTTAGACAAATATAGCGCATTGCGGTAATTACGCCGAGCGGTGCAGTAAGGGCATTATTTCTAAAGCAATCCTGACAGTAAATGCAGCCCTCCTGAACATCAAAATACATTACTTCACTTTCGTATGTACCGCAACGATAACATGCGAGTAGGTTGGGCATATAGCCGCCCAAAGCAAGCATACGAAGCTCTACCACCGACTTTATCAGCTTATGGCTTTTTTTACCCTTGCAAAGCAGATGAAGTGCATTGAGCAAAAGGCGAAGAGTATCGGGCGCAGGCTGTTCCTCGGCACATAAAAAATACGCAAGCTGAACAAAATACTGCGCAAGCGACAGGGCGTTTATATCCTTTCTTAAATCAAAAAACACCTCGTTTGCGACAGCGTTATCAACAACATAAGCCTCCCTGCTTCTGTAAAGCGTAAATTCACTGTAGGCAAAAAGTGAGGTTGCACTGACATTATGGCTTTTTATACTTTTCGCTCTGCGCACAAACGCCTTTACAAGTCCGTAATCGGCAGTTAAGAGAGTAACAAGTCTGTCACTCTCTCCAACCGTCTGTTCCCTTATCACAAGCCCCTGCGTTTTCGTTTGCATCTGTCTGTGTAACCTCGTTTTGTTTATTATCAAATCTGTATTTGAGATAATCCGATACCGATCCTGTTTGAATAAATCTCGACCACAATTCATCCTGCATAGCTATCACCCTTTTTAGTTTAGCCTATGAGAACGAATAAAATTTGTTCCAAATTAATCCAAGCCGAAATTATGAATTAATCCCTCTCGGTTGCGCCAATCCTCCTTGACCTTAACCCAGGTTTGAAGATTAACCTTTATTCCGAAAAAGCTTTCTAAATCCTGACGGGCAAAGGTGCTGATTCTTTTAAGCATTGCACCCTTTTTCCCGATTACCATACCCTTATGGCTTTCTTTTTCGCAGTAGATAATCGCCTCAATATCAAGCAAATCCTTATCGTCACGCTCTCTCATTTTTTCGATAGAAACGGCGATACCGTGCGGAATTTCCTTGTCCATTAGTCTTAGTATTTTTTCACGGATAATCTCACCTGCAAGCACTCTTTCGGGCTGGTCGGTCAATGTGTCGTCCGGGAAAAAGTGAGGACCTTCAACAGCAAGCTTTTTCAGTTCCTCTAATACATCGGCAACATTTTCGCCGCTCGAAGCACAAACGGGAACGACTGCCTCAAAGTCATATAATTTGTCCAATTCGACAATTCTTTTGAGCAGCTCCTCCTTGTCGGAGAGCATATCAATCTTGTTTATTGCAAGTATTACAGGTAGCTTAAGCTTTTTGAATTTTTCCAAAAGCTCGTATTCGCCCTTTTTCACTTCGCCCTTTGCTTCAACAACAAACAAGCAGGCGTCTACACCGCCGATTGAATCACCGACTGCCTGATTCATTTTTTCGCCGAGCTTATTATGGGGCTTATGATAGCCGGGTGTGTCGGTAAAAACAAGCTGCGTTTCACCCTCGGTCAAAACGCCCATAATCTTTGTTCTCGTTGTCTGCGGTTTTGAAGAAACAATAGCAATCTTTGTGCCGAGCATTTGATTAAGCAATGAGGATTTGCCGACATTCGGACAACCAACTATTGCTATGAAAGCGGTTTTTGTCATACATTATTCTCCCATATAGTGACTGCTGTCACGCTTTAAGCCGATTTTTGTAAGCACCTCTTCCTCCTTGCTTCTCATACGGTCCTGCTCCAAGCCGCCGCACTCATGGTCGTAGCCCAAAAGATGAAGCATTGAATGAACGGTCAAAAATCCGATTTCTCTTTGGAGCGAGTGATTGTATGTATCGGCCTGCTCAATAGCCTTTTCTACGCTGATAACAATATCGCCCAAAAGCTTTGCTCCTGTGTCTAAATTAACGTCATATTCGCCGTTTTCACCGAGCGGAAACGAAAGCACGTCTGTTTCCCTATCGATATTTCTGTACTGTGAATTCAGCTCTCTTATAGTTTCGTTATCAACAAATCTAACGCTTACCTCTGCGTCTGCGCCAAAATTTTCCTCTTGAAGCACGGCATTACAGCAACGACGAATAAGCAGTCGTATGCCCTTTGGCACCTCCGCTTTTTTCTGGTCATTGGAAATAATTACCTTTGCTTTTTCCATAATCAAAAGTCCTCCGTAGTTTGTTTATATATTATTTGTTATTTTTTGGATTTCGTTCATCATAGCGTTCATAAGCCTTGATGATATCCTGAACAAGCTTATGACGTACAACATCCTTTTGTGAAAAGCGTACGATTTCTATATCGTCAACATCTTTAAGAATATTAAGCACCGTTTTTAGTCCCGATTTTTTACCGTCGGGCAGGTCAATTTGGGTAATATCACCCGTTACAACCATTTTTGACCTAAATCCGAGACGTGTCAAGAACATCTTCATTTGCTCAGGAGTTGTATTTTGAGCCTCGTCAAGAATGATGAAGCTATCGTCCAATGTACGACCTCTCATATAAGCAAGAGGTGCAACCTCTATTGCGCCACGCTCCTGATAATTTTGGAAATTCTCGGCACCGAGCATATCGAAGAGAGCGTCATAAAGCGGTCTTAAATAAGGGTCAACCTTGCTTTGCAAATCACCGGGCAAAAATCCAAGCTTTTCGCCGGCTTCAACGGCGGGTCGTGTAAGAATAATTCTGTTTACCTCTTTTGCTCTAAAGGCGGTTACTGCCATTGCAACGGCAAGATAGGTCTTTCCTGTACCGGCAGGACCGACGCCAAAGGTAATTGTATGCTCGTCGATAGCCTGAGTGTATTTTTTCTGTCCGAGAGTTTTAGGCTTAACAGGTCTGCCTTTAGCGGTAATGCAAATACTGTCGTTTGTCATAGCCGACAGCTTATCCTCGTTACCCTCGTTTACGAGAGAAAGAACATACCGCACATTTTGGTCGGTCAGGGATTCACCCTTTGCAATAAGGTTAAGCAAAGAATTTATTGCTCTTTGAGCGGCAAAAACACCCTCCTCGTCTCCGATGATTTTCAAGTCGGAGCCTCGTGAAACAATGCTTACCGCATACTCTCGCTCTATCATTCTTATATTCTCGTCAAACGAGCCGAAAAGCGAAGCAATCGCCTCCATATTCTCAATGCTGATTATCTTTTCCGTCATACTTTTCTGCCCTTACAGTTTCAATTCTTTTGTCGCAAACATCAAGCACGGTAAAGAGATAGCCGCCGTACTCAATGCTTTCGCCCTTGGTTTTTTCGTCAGGCACGGTGCCGAGTTGATTGATAATAAAGCCTGCGATAGTGTTATATTCACCGTCGGGAAGCTCAAAGCCCAATGCCTCGCATACATCCTCAATCTCGCACGAGCCGTCAAAAATATATGTGCCGTCGTCAACCTTTTTTACTGCCTGCTCCTCGTCGTCATACTCGTCCTCGATTTCGCCGACAAGCTCCTCCATAATATCCTCAAGGGTAACAAGGCCTGCCGTTCCGCCGTATTCGTCAACCACAACTGCAAGCTGAATATGAGTTTCAGTCATTTTTTCAAACAGTCTTGCACAAGGAATTGTCTCAGGAACAAAAAGCGGAGCACGAACATAATCCTCGATTTTTTCACCGTTGGGGATTTCCTGACCGATAAATTTCAGCAGGTCTTTAATGTACACAATTCCCTTGATATTGTCCAAATCGTCCTGATAAACAGGTATACGTGAAAAGCCCTCTTCTATGGCAAGCTTTACGATATTAATTATATCGTCATCAATCTCAACGGCTGCAATATCGGTACGGTGAGTCATAATATCACCCGCCGTCGTATCACCGAATTCAAAAACGTTGTGGATAATATCCCTGGTTGATTCCTCAAGCTCGCCCTGATCCTCATCAACAAGCTGCTTTATTTCCTGTGCGGTTGAGCTTTCCTTTTTGAAAAAGCGCAATAAGTCGCCGATAGCCATAACGGCAAATTCCTCCATTGTTATTATTAATATCAAATTTGTATTATAATATAAAAATTAGTATTTGTAAAGTCCTCAAGGATATGTTAATATAATAAAAACAATTAATTCGGAGAAGACTATGTTAGAGCATATAAAGGAACAAAATGTTTGGGACATTCTAAAGGAAAGCGAAAAGCCTATCGTACTTTACGGAATGGGGCTCGGCGCCGAAAAAATTATGGCGGAGCTTGAGATAAGAGGGCTCAAAGCAAGCGATATTTTTGCAAGCGACGAATTCGTAAGAGGCCATTATTTCAAGGGCTACAGGGTGCTTAAGTACAGCGAGGTATGTGAAAAATACGACGACTTCAATGTTGTGTTATGCTTTGCGACACATCTTGACGACGTTTTGGAAAAAATTGAAAAAATCAACGAAGAGCACACTGTTTTTGCGCCCGATGTTCCGGTTGCAGGCGGCGGTCTTTTTACAAGAGAATACATCAAACAACACGAGGCGGAATTCGACAGGGCTTACTCCCTGCTTGCAGATGAAGAAAGCAGACGTGTTTATATCGACATTCTAAGCTTCAAGGTTTCGGGCAAAATCGGATACTTGCTTTCTTCGTTTTGCAACAAGGACGAGGTGTATTCGAATATATTAAGGCTCGGCGAAAACGAGCAAATTATAGATTTAGGCGCATATGACGGCGACACGATAAGGGAATTTTGCAGGGCAACAGACAATAGATACGCTCACATCACGGCGTTAGAGCCTGATGCAAAAAGCTTCAAAAAATTAGTAAAAAACACCGAGGGTATGGAAAATATTACGCTGATAAACAAGGGTGCGTGGAACAAAAAGGATTCTCTCATATTCAGCGAAAACGCCGGCAGAAACAGTCGCCTTTCGGACAAAGGAAAAAGCATTGAGGTTACGGACATAGACTCGCTTGATATACCTGCAAGCTTCATAAAAATGGACATCGAGGGCAGTGAAATGCGAGCACTTGAGGGTATGGAAAGGACAATAAAGCAGTATTTACCGAAGCTTTACATCTGCGCTTATCACAGAAACGAGGATTTGTTCTCGCTGCCGCTGAAGGTGATTTCGCTCAATGAAAACTACAAGATATACTTTCGTCACAGCAAGTACATTCCTGCATGGGAAAGCAATTTTTACTGCGTACAGGAATAAATTTTACAAAATTCAGCAACCAAATGTTAACATTATGTTTACGATATTTGCATTTTTTCAATAAAATATTCATTTTGAGGTCGGTTTTATCAATTACTATAATAGCGAGGTGATTGATAAATGAATATGATTAGAAAAACTATTGCTGCGGCTATGATTGGTGTATTGGCACTCGGATTTTACGGGTGCAGCAGTGAACAGACCGAGCAAAAAGCAGCTTCGCAAACGGACTTTACACTTACGTCGGTCTCAGAAACGCTTGACACAAGCACAATTTTTACAAGCCGTGATTTATCGGCAAGCACAGAAGACACCTTTTATTCAATTGATTTAAGCGACGGTTCATCTTCAACCGACTGTGAAAGCGTAAGCATAAACAACGACACAATAACGATAACCGATACAGGCACTTATAACATTACAGGAACGCTGACAAACGGCAAAATTTCGGTTGTTGCAGATGATGACGACAAAATTCAGCTTGTGCTTAACAATGTTCAAATAACGAATGAGAACGATTCGGCAATTTATGTTGAAAACGCAAAAAAGGTTTTCGTAACTGCCGCAGACGGTACAACAAGCTTGCTTACGAATGCAGGTGAATTTACGGGCGAAAATGCCGACGGAGTTATTTACTCAAAGGATGATTTAACCTTAAACGGCACAGGAATACTGAACATTTCAACGCAGTACGGTCACGGAATTGTTTGCAACGACGATTTGAAAATTTGCAATTCAAGTATTACGGTAAATGCAAAAAATCACACCGTTAAAGCAAACAACAGTATTTCGGTTAGCGGTGCACAAATGGAGCTTATTTCGGGCGAGGATGCGCTTCATTGCGACAACGACGAGGACGAGGAAAAGGGCTGCATTTATCTCACAGGCTCAAATATTCTCATAAACTCGCAGGATGACGCAATTCATTCGAGCAACTATATTGTCATAGACGACGGCAAAACGGATATTCAAAACTGTAACGAAGGCATAGAGGCTCCTAAAATAGAAATAAACGGCGGTGAGGTCAGCGTTACTTCAACAGACGACGGCTTCAACGCAAGCTTGGGAAGCTCAAGCGACGATATGCAAGGTAGCAGTCCGATGCCAAACGGCATCGATGCAGGCTCACAGGAGCAAAGCCAATTCAACAAGGGCAGTAAGCCGAGGATAGCGGACACGGACGATGGCTGTCATATAATAATTGCCGGCGGTACAGTAAGCATTAATTCAGACGGAGACGGTCTTGACTCCAACGGTTATCTTCTTCAAACAGGCGGTGATGTAACCGTTTACGGCCCTGAAAACAGCGGCAACGGTGCAATCGACTACGGCATAGCCTCCAAAATCACCGGCGGCACAATAGTTGCATTCGGTATGTCGGGAATGGCAGAGAGCTTCGACGATTGCTCGACGCAAGGCTCGATTTTAGCGGTATTCGACGAGGAGACAAGCGGCGAATTTACGCTCAAATCCACTCTCGGAAAAGAGCTTATTTCAAGCGAGTGTACAAAGAAATACAACTGCGTAACAGTCAGCACGCCTGATATTGAAGCAAACGCAAGCTACACTCTCGAAGCCGGAGAGCAGTCCAAAAAGATTAAAATGACTTCAACGGTATACAAAGATTCCTCTGCCTCAACAGGCGGAAAAATAAATCGTGGCGCAAAGGATTTCAACGAGGCAAAGGGTGAAAAGCGCTAACAAAATCAACAATCACAATAAGCATAAAACATAAAAAACACGCTGAACGTGAAAGCCCACATTCAGCGTGTTTATTAATTATTCAGTACTGTCGTGAATTATTCGGCAGCTTCTTCCTTCTTTTCCTTTAGGAGAACGAATTTTTCCATCGGGAAGAGAACAACCATCTGTACGAAGCCTGCTGCCAAGCCTGCAATTGTTCTTGCAAGACCGTTGAGCCAAGCCCAAGGAGCCTTTGCAATAACGCCAACTAACCAGCCCTGGAACCATGTTGAGAACAGGATAAGAGCAATCATAAGTACAATATAGATTGCGAAGTTATACCAAGGTGCGTCGGACTTAAAGGTAGTCTTCTTATTCTGATAGAAGCCATAGATATTGGCAATAAGGTTAGAAAGGAAGAACGGAAGGAGATAACCCCATGTTACAACGCCGTCAACAACATACTTGCCGATTTGCTCCATACCCTTTTCGGTTGAAGCATCGAAGATGAAGTCCGGTCTGAAAATACCCTGTAAAAATGCAGGGAGAGTAGCAGTTACGCTATCAAAGATAAGCGGCAATACATTAGCTAATACAAGCTGAATGATAGTAACAAGTCCTGAAACAACAAGAAATTTTACTAATTGCCATACTGTTTTGATAAATGAGCCTTTTTCTTCGGCAGCGTTATCAAGTCCGCCGAGACTAATTTTTTTGTCCGCCATAATTTTACTCCTCAAATATTTTTTATGTAAATAGCGAATTTACTTTTTGATTATACCAACAAAATTTGTCTATTGCAACAAAAATTTAACAAAAAATCAATGTTTTTTAGAACAACGAGCCTAAAACTGCTGTTGCCGATACTGTATGAACGATTGAAACTATCGCCCAAACAACAAGTGCAACCAAACCGACAACAAGTGCAAGAACAAGAATCACAATCAAAACAAGAAGCAAAAGAACAAGAGGACCTTTTTTGCTTTGTTTTACTGTATCAACAAATTCTTTTTCTTCAAATGCCGAAGCAGGTGCAGGGTTTTCATCATCATAAATCGGATAAAGAGGCAATGTTGCTTTCGCATCACAATAGCCGCTGTTCCAAAGAAGCGGTTCAACAAGGCTACGAACAGAGGTTGCGCCCTTTAATATCTTGCCGATTGAAAAATGAATTGTATCCAAAAATGAATCAACAACATTCAAAATTCCGCAGGTAATCTTATATTCCCTTGTTTCAGGACCGTAGGGAGAATCACCGCAATAAAGATTTTGAACAAGTTCTAAAATGAAGTCAACAACCTTATTATCGGCAATGTCGGAAATATCCGACTTTTTGAGACCACATTCTTTTTTGCAAAGTTTCCACATCTTTTTGAAGGTGAGCTTGTTGAGAAATTTTCCGATAGGCTTTATTATCCACGCAAGCTTTTTAACCTTTTCACCGGGGATTGAGAATGCAGGTGTCATCTCTGCAAGACGGTCAATATCGTTGCCCATTGCCCAAATAACCTCGGCAATCATACCGAAGAAAAAGTTTTTCATATATTCCGGGAAGGTTTTTCCGCCGGTGTCAAGACCCGGAACGTCGGTAATCATCACGGTATCAACGTCAATCTTTGCATTTTTCGGGTCAAAGGTTACTGTTCTCATAGTAGGAGGACAGCCCCCCATTGCACCGCAGGCTATATCATAAAATTTATTTCCCTTTTTGGTTGTAATAACGCTGATGTCGTGAACGTGGGTATGACC
The DNA here is from genome assembly GCA_945980015.1 of uncultured Eubacterium sp. Taxonomy (GTDB): domain Bacteria; phylum Bacillota; class Clostridia; order Oscillospirales; family Acutalibacteraceae; genus Eubacterium_R. Next base: position 15,065 of record CAMFQI010000003.1, read on the forward strand.
TGTGAGCATACAGGAAAGACCTGCGTCTGCAAAAATTTCACGGGTTGTTTCGTGATTTCTCTGCATATCACCCTTACCGATAATCGAATAAAACGGCGACGGAGAAATCATCGGGTGATGAGTCATTGCAATGACATATTGGTCGTTCTTTTTTGCATCCTCAAGTTGCTCCAAAATCCACTTCATACAGTCATCGGAATAACCCGAGCCGCTTTCACCCTCCGGCTTATAATTTGTATCGTCGTTGAGTGCAAAAAGACGGTAGCCGGGTGCAAGCTGAACAACATAGCACATTGACTCTCTATGATAGGAAATAGCCTCATTGGGACCGAAATCATAGTACATATCCCACAAATCGTGGCGTTCCTCAACGGCAGGAACCTCAATCTCGTTGTCACCGTCAAAGCCGCTTGCAATACCCTTCCAGCGATAGTCGTGAGTAGCGGTGATTACATAAACACGCTTACCTCTCGCCTTTAAGTCGTAGAGCATTTCGATAAATTCCTTATGAGATTCAAGCTCGCCGTCCTTTGTTGTGTCACCTGCGAGAACAACAATATCGGTTGACTTATCCTCACAAAGCATATCGAAGCCCGCCTTGATAACAAGGTCGCTGTCCTTAATTACCTTTTGGCTTTTCGATTCAGCCTTGTCGTAAGCCTTGCCCTCGGTTCCGAGTTTTCTTGAATAATAGTGAACATCGGTTATGAATTGGATTTTTAGTGGTTCATTATTTGAGCCGATAATTCTGTTTTCCATAGTATTCCCCTTTATGCTTTTTCAATATTTAATATTCCGTCCTTGACTGAACCGTCAAGGGCAAATTCAAGACAGCCGCCGACACGCTCGCTGAACTCAACCGATTTTCCGTCAAGCGTTGCAGTGTATGAATTTTTATCCGAAAGAGTTACGATAATCGAATATTTATCGCTGTTGCCGAAATACTTAAAGGATATTTCACCGCCGTCTTCATTAACCCTTTGATAATCCGTCCAAACGTCAAGACCTGTCGTTACGGTGCCGGGCTTGTAATAAGCGTTTGCCCAAATAACGATAGGAGCCGAAAGAC
>CAMFQI010000004.1 GCA_945980015.1 uncultured Eubacterium sp.
GCTGATTTCCGAGATACGTTTTTGAATCGTTCAAAAATTTAACCGAATTTCCGTTTGGCAATTTATACTCCAAATTAACATAGCCTCCGACAAGAGCATTCAATTTCTCCACTCTCGGCATTCCCTCAATATGAAGCTCGTTTATCTCGCTGATAAGCTGCTGCTTCATTTTTTCAAATTGACCGTTATCACTAAGCTCGTCGTAACGCTTCCAGTAATCTAATGTAGGAAGCAAATCTTTCATATATGAACGAGCCTGCTCCTCAGTAAAATTCTCGTTTGCCATATTTTTAACACAAACTTCAATCAAGTCATCCATATCACTGTATGTATAGGTTCCGTCGGCATAGCACCACTTACAATAATCCTCATTCAATGTTCCGTCGTGGTTATGACTTATGATTGCGTCATCGTCAAGCGGCATACCGCAACACTGACATATCAGCTTTCTCGGCGTTCCCAAAAGCGTATTGATAGAAACGTCAAACAACTCGGAAAGCAGCTTGAGTGTTTCTGTATTCGGTACTGTTTCGCCGTTTTCCCAACGTGATACCGCCTGTCTTGTAACAAAAAGCTTTTCGGCAAGCTCATCCTGTGACAAGCCCTTTTTCTTTCGCAATTCGAGTATAACATCTTTTGTATCCATTAAATTACCTCCTTTGCTTACTAACATTATAATACAGAAATAATCGTAACACAAGCAACCCTCTGTTGCTATAGAATATCATTAAACAAAAAAACAGGCAATCCCACTATGGAACTGCCCATTTATTAATAAATATTTACTTATCAAGCGGCTTCATTGTCGGGATTCTGGCAGAAACCGGGAATCCGCGGGAATTAACACGAATCTATCGCAATTTCGCAAATGGGAAATAGACAAATTAAGAATTATCTCTAGTCATTTAGAATTGCAGCATGTGTAAATTGGTGTAAGTGGTGAAATGGCGAACAATAAAGCACGTCTTGTTTATAAGTCGTTTTTACTGTCTGTACGACCAATAACTGATATTATATTCACCAAGAATACTCTGATAAAACTATGTTATACGTTTCTCCGGGGACGGCATCATAAAAGCTGACTGAATCATCTTTGAATTTATCGCCTTTACTCAGAGATCGTAAATAGATATTACCGGAATCAACCAAATAGCCAGAACTATCATAGAGTTTATAGCTAATCATATCATAGTTTGAATTGCTACCTGATACTTTTTCACCACTAATCACGATATTAAGTATAGAAGTAACACTCTTATCATACGAATACTGAACATCAGTGATTTTAATAACGGACTCTACCGAACCATCGTAGCCCTTAATAGATATTTGTTTTGGAATATCTGATGCAGTTAGTTGAACAGCAGCAACCGGTAGACAATACAAAGCCCTACAGTTAACTTCATCAAAACGAACAATATTATCTTTGTATACTGTTAGATAAACTGTTCCGTTTGAGGACTTCCCGGTGGAAATATCTTTTTCGGGTATTCTGATCTCGGCAAGATACTGTTTGTCTGCTGCTTTGCTCTCATAGTAATCAAAATCTTTTCTCGTTACCGATGCTGTTGCCTTGTAGACTTCTTCATTTGAATCGTTTACAATGCGAATATCAACATCTGCATCAGCAGAAATATATGTATCGTTGCTATTTAATAAGCCAAAAAATAAACTATAATCATTTGTACCTGAATTATATTGAAAGGACCATCCTTTAAGTGTTTCAATATCATTATTGAGAACTACTCCCGGTAAAAGAGAGCATCCACATAGAGAAATAAGCACTAAAGCAAAAAGACAACACAAAAGCTTTTTCATAGTCATTACCTCCGTCAACGCAAATCCTTATCTTTATCGTAATCAGTCATCATAATATCAAGCATTTCTTTATTTTGTTTTTTAACTGATTTATAAAGAGGACATATCTGCCGATTACATTGTTCGGAAAGATAACAAGCCTCACAAATTATGCTGTCAATTCTTTGTGCCATTAACTCCTTATCCGAAGGTAGAGTGTACGGATCAATCTTTTTGATATCATTCGGATTTCTTAAACCGTAATCAATCGTTTTGCCGTTGCTTTTCTTCACATAGCGATACACATCGGCGACAAAAGAGAGACTGTCTCCAACTTCAAAGCCTTCAAATCCCGAAATATCCATCCAAACGTGTTCCTCTTTGTCGTCAAAGCAAACACCATCTGAATACATACACTCTAACCAAATACGGTTGAAACAAACCGCTTTGGCAGTCTTTCTCTCAATCGTGCCTTTATAGGCTAAAACATAATTATAAACGGCATTCAGAAAAGCTGTCCTTTGCTTTCCGGCAGAACGAAGTTGAACTTCGATATACTCATCATAAGAAAACTTCTCGGCCCCAACCACTTCCTTCATTCCGTTTGGGCTGAAGTCAACGATGCCATATTCGCTCAAATTACAAGTGGTATCTTTACCATAGTAATTACCGAAGAGTTCCCTTTCTTCCGGAAACTTTTCCAAAAGTTTAGCAGCATCTTTTAGTCTCTTATTTCGAGCGATATTATGTTTGCGATTTGACTCTTGTTTTTCTCTACGGATTTGTTTTTCAATATAATTGATTTCGTTTTCAGTGAGAAGAGGCTCCAAATTTTCTGGGGAATCGTAAGTGCCACCCACAAGTTTCTTTTTGAAACGAACCAAGACAGCTTTTACCATATCTGGCGAAAGGTATTTTGCCTTGTCGATTGAACAACTATAGTAGCAGCCGGTAACAATATTACCATGACCTTTTCCGTAGAGAACAGCTGTGTTCCAAGGGCATAACATATGTTCCTTTTGAACAAGGCTTCCTCGTTTTAATCCTTCCATAAACTCCGGAAAGATTTTCGGATTACCACAGCCTTCGTAGTCTTCCACCCAAAAGCCGGATGGACCTTTGTCTGCATTTTGAATCATTGTTTCCAAGATGCGTAGAGTTTCATTTTTTTTGCCTTTGTTAATCATTACACTTACCTCCGATAATAAGTGCTATCAAATGATAGCCTGACATGCTAACAAAGGTAGCGTAGTTAGTAAAGGCATAAAACCTCTAATTTAGTATACAGTAAGCTTTATTTATGCAATTTTGCACAAAATGGTGTACCAATGGTGTAAATTGGTGTAAGTTGTTGGTGTAAACCCGTTCATAAGTCGAATTATCGAGAATTACGAAGAATTATAAAGGGTTATTTAATCGATGGGCTTCATCGTTGGAAAAGCGAGAACGTCACGGATAGAATAGCTGTCTGTAAGAAGCATAACAAGACGGTCAATACCGATGCCCAATCCTCCTGTCGGCGGCATACCGTATTCGAGTGCCATAACGAAATCGTTATCTATCATATTTGCTTCCTCGTCGCCTGCCTCACGAAGCTTCATTTGAGCCTCAAAGCGTTGCATTTGGTCAATCGGGTCGTTAAGCTCGGAATAAGCATTTCCGTACTCTCCGCCGAGAATGAACAGCTCAAAGCGTTCTGTAAGTGCAGGACAATCGGGCTTTCTCTTTGTAAGCGGGCTGACCTCAACAGGATAATCCATAATAAAGGTCGGCTGAGTAAGATTTTCCTCTACAAATTCCTCAAAGAAGCTATTGAGAATATCGCCCCAGGTAGCCTTACCGTTTTCGATTTCAATTCCCTTTTCCTTTGCAATAGCGACTGCCTTTTCGTCGTCGCTCATAAAATCTGCAAAGTCAACGCCGCTGTACTGCTTAACTGCCTCAACCATAGTAAGACGCTTAAACGGACTTTCAAGGTCGATTTCTGTGCCGTTAAATACAATATGAAGACTGTCGCAAACCTCGTTTGCAGCATTACGAATGAGTGCCTCGGAAATATCCATCATACCGTGATAATCTGTAAATGCTTGATAAAGCTCGATACAGGTGAATTCGGGATTATGACGAACGTCCATACCTTCGTTGCGGAAGTTTCTGCCTATTTCATACACTCTTTCCATACCGCCTACAATAAGACGCTTCAAATAAAGCTCGGTTGCGATACGAAGATACATATCCATATCAAGAGTGTTATGGTGAGTAATAAACGGTCTTGCGGCAGCACCGCCTGCGATAGTGTTAAGAATCGGCGTTTCAACCTCAACAAAGCCGAGATTATCAAGATAATGGCGGATTGATGAAATGATTTTTGAACGCTTAATGAAGGTGTCCTTTACATCGGGATTCATAATCATATCAAGATATCTTCTGCGATATCTTGTATCCGTATCGGTAAGACCGTGGAATTTTTCGGGAAGCGGAAGAAGTGACTTTGAAAGAAGACGAAGCTTCTGCGCATGAACGGAAATTTCGCCCGTTCTCGTCTTAAAGACGAAGCCTGTTACTTCAACGATATCACCGATATCCCAGCCCTTAAATTCGGAAAAAGCATCTTCACCAACGTCATTCATTCTTACATAAGCCTGAATTCTGCCGTTTCTGTCCTGAATATCAACGAAGTTAGCCTTGCCCATATCACGCCATGTCATAATTCTGCCGGCAACGGTTACTTCCTTATTTTCAAGATTTTCAAAATCAGCCTTGATTTCGTCGCTGTGATGAGTTTGAGTTGCAATAGTGATTTCAAACGGGTCTTTACCCTCGTCCTGCAATTTTTTGAGCTTATTAATTCTAATCTGCTTTTGCTCATTTTCGCTAAGTACGACCTCAGCCATCGTCATTTGAGCCGCATTTGCGTTATTGCCGATTTTTTCGATTATCTCAAGTGCTTCGGCTTCGGAGTCAGCCTTGCCGCTCAATGCAACGTCGCCCGTTTGCAGGAAAAGAGTATAGCAAGCCTTGTCGCCGTCGTTATCGACAACATATTTCGGATTTGTCTTTTCCTCATCGCCTGCAATATTATTCTGAACCTTCATTCGCGAGTTTTTCTTAACTGCCTTAACTCCACGCTTGCAGGCGTCCTCCTTTTCAAAAACAGGAGACGAACCGACGCTAACCTCGTCAATTAATAATTCAAATGTGAAAGTGCCGTCACCGTGCTTGGTGATTTCAAACTTTCCTGCCATAAATATATACCTCTGCTGTTATTAGTCTATTGACTTGATTTCAAATTCAAGCATACCGATTGGTGCTTCAACAGTTACCTTTTCGCCGATTGAAGCTCCCATAAGCGCTTTACCTACCGGACTTTCGTCGGAGATTTTTCCGTTTGACGGATCACTCTGCGAAAAGCCTACGATTTCATAAACAAACTCCTTGCCGTCACGAACAACCGTTACCTTTGAGCCCATAGAAACATGGTCGCCTGCAACAGAATCGATAATAACTGCGTTTTCAAGCTGATACTCAAGCTCCTGAATACGAGCCTCAATTTTTGCTTGCTCGGATTTTGCTTCGTCATATTCGCTGTTTTCACTAAGGTCACCGTAGGAACGTGCAACCTTAAGCTTTTCTGCAATGTCAATTCTGCCTTCTGTTCTTAATTGCTCAAGCTCTGCCTCTAATTCAGCCTTGCCTGCCGCAGTCATTGTAAATGTTTTAGCTGCCATATTAAAACTCCCTTTCAATGTTATACAATTTAACTTAATAATTATATATTATCAGCTAATCAATGTCAAACATTATTTTTCAATAAACAAAGGCTATGAAAAAAATCACAGCCTTTTGGGAATTATAATGATTTGAAGATTTCGACGCCCTTTTTATTCAACCAATGGATTTCAACTAGATTGAGCAAAATGAATACCGCAACGAATATTGCCATATAAACAGAAATGTTAAGCACAGTGAGCGCAAGCGAGCTTAATGCAAGCATTGCAATGCTGATTACCGTTCCGATAAGCATATTGAAAAGCACGCTTATTCCCTGCTTAATCGGAATAACTTCGTTTGTCCATTCAAGATTATTATGCTTTAGGTTCAAAATCAAGCCGAGTCTTGCGTCAAACCATATAAACATCCAAACAACACAGCACGAAAGCACGATGTTCAAAATATTCTGTCCGAAAGCAAAGCACATAATTGCCGTGCTTACTATTGCGGGTATTGAATTCAAAAGAACGTGTACATTTACCTTTGCCTCAAGCACGGCTTTTTCGCTAACGGGAAGTGACTGAAGCACCCAAAGATTTTTGCCCTCAAGTGAAATTGACGGAGAAGATATACCGTTTAGCGTACATATCATACACATTGCGCTGACAGGTGCAAGAAGCATCATATTTGAATAATACTGTGATTCTGCCGAAAGCTCATTAAGTATACCGCCGACTGCGTCCTGCTTTGCAAAAGCCAATATTGCAACAACGGGCATAATAATCAATCCGAGACCGCAGTTCATCATATACGCAGTGCTTGTTGAAAAGCGTTTAAGTTCTTTTTTGAGCAAAGCGGATTTCAGAGAAGACGCCTTTATTTTTGCCTGCTTAACCTTTTTTGATTTAACATAGCTCGACCTTGATGCAATACTCATAAAGCTCTTGCACAAAACGAAAATAACTATACCGAAAGCAACGGCAGTTATCCCGAAGGATATGAAAAACGAGCCGATATTGCCGCAGGCGCCGTTTGCCAAATTATAAAGGAAGAAAGTTGAAGATTTGATTTTTTTACCGTAATAATCGGGATTTTCGGCAATCGTCTGAATTAAGGCGTTCGCCTTGAAATAAGCGAAATAGTAAAGTGCCAAAAACGCAACCGAGCAGAACACGGAAACAAAGGTTTTGTTCTTTATTTTCGTAGAAAAAATTGCAACGACATAGCCCATAACAATGCTCAAAAAAAGAATGAAAAAGCTCATTACAGCAACGCTCAAAAGCTGAAATACAACCGTTGAAAACGAGCCGCCTACTCTGAACCAATACACTCCGAGCGCCGGTAACGCAACAGGCAGACAATACATCAAGCCCATCAAATACACACCTACAAGACGAACCGTGATAATCATTCCCGGCTTAATCGGCATTGAAAAAAGCAAATCGTTATCCCCTGCCTTAAAAAGCGAGGAATATGTATTAAACACGCTTCCGAATACGCCGAGCAGCATCGAAAGTAAAAACATAATAAAGAAATACAGCCAATCAAGTCCGACCGTATGAAGAGAAGCCATAAGAAGCTCGCCTATTCCGACAAACGCAAAAGCAATAAAGCACATCAGCAATGCGAACATAGTTATTATTCCGAAAGCTGATTTTTTTGAACGAAGCTCGCCTGTTTTCCTGTTTTGAAAAAAGTTCCTGTTAAGCTCCGTCATCTGCTTTTTCAGTAAAGCCTTAAGCATTTTCTCCCTCCAATTCAAGAAATACCTCTTCAAGTGAGCCGTCGCCCTTAACCTCGTCAATAGTGCCCGACACAACAAGATTGCCGTTTTTGATTATCGCAACTCTGTCGCAAAGCTTTTCTGCAACCTCCAAAACGTGAGTTGAAAAGAATATTGCACCGCCGTCGTCACAAATTTGACGCATAATGCCCTTTAGTATATGGCTCGCCTTTGGGTCAAGTCCGACAAACGGCTCGTCCATAATAATGAGCTTGGGCGAATGAATAAGCGCAGAAATGATGACAAGCTTCTGCTTCATTCCGTGAGAATACGAATTTATCGCATCATTAAGGCTGTCGCTGATTTCAAACATATCGGCATACTTTTTTATAAGCTCGCTTCTTTTCTGCTGTGACACCTCAAAAATATCCGCAACAAAATTAAGATACTGAATACCTGTCATAAAGTCGTAAATATCGGGATTATCGGGTATGTAGGCAAACAGTTTTTTGCACTCGATAGGCTGATTTTTTATTGATTTTGAATTAATATAAATCTCGCCCTCGTCAAAATCCTGTATTCCGACAATACATTTGAGCGTACTTGTTTTGCCGGCTCCGTTGTGCCCGATAAAGCCGTAGATTTCACCGGGCGCAATGTGAAGCGAAAGATTATTTACGGCAGTTTTTTCGCCGTAACGCTTTGTAAGATTTTCTATTCTCAGCATTTATTTGTCCTCGTCAACGCTTGTAGGTGCGTAGTACGGGTCCTGATATGTGTTTTGAACAGGCTCCTCGGGAATAATGAGAGCGCATACGATATATGCAACAATTCCCGCACCGCCGCAAAATACAACAAGTGCCCATAACAAACGAATTACAGTTGCGTCAATATTCAAATATTTTGCAAGCCCTGCACAAACGCCGCAAAGCTTTTTGTCTGTTGTTGATCTGTATAATTTTTTATCCATAGTGATACACCTCTTTCAATAATTTATTGTTCAAATGAAACAGTAATATTTCCGAGACCGCCGCTGATTTCGAGCTTATCGGGGCCGCTTCCCAAAACGCTGTCGTTCGACACACGCTGATTATTTACATTTACGGCGCCGAGTCCCTTTTCAACATCAACAGTATAGTTTTCATACGGTGCTTTGACATTAAGCTCAAGATTACCTACTCCGCAATCAAGCGACGAATTGCCGGTCAGAAGCGAAGTAATTACCGTTTCGCCCATGCCCATATCAAAGTCGAGATTGTTGACCGAGCCGTCCTTTACGGTAAGCTGACCTGCGCCTGCGTCAATATCCGCATAGCCCGATACCTCAAGACTGTCGAACACAACATTTCCTGCACCGAGGTCAATATCTGCATTACGGCATTTCAAACCCTCAACAGTAATATTTCCTGCGCCTGCATCTAAATCGAATGTTGCAAAAACAGTATCTCTCGGCAGCACAATATTAAGATGCGTAATATCGGTTGTTCTATGCTCCTTTTCAATAATTTCGATAACGTCGCCGTCGTTTTTAACACGGATATATTCGTTATCTGTATTATATGAAAACTCGTCGCCGAGAGTTACGTTTACCTCGGTCGCTGTCAAATCAAGCACGATTTTTGCTTCGTCGTTAACCTGCGAGCTTCCCGAAATTTGCTGTGTAACGGAGGTTTTCGGCTCCTCCTCTTTGTCGAAAATGCTTTTTCCGATACCGAAGCACGCTTCAACAATACCGCTGATTATTCCCACAATCAGCACCACGGCAAAAACCTTGGCTGCGATTGTTATTCCCTTTGATAATTGATTATTCATTTTATATCGGTTCCTCCGAACAGATTGGTTGAATTAACGAATATTGTTTTTGCATCGGCAGGAAGACTCTTGTTTGATTTGTCACTCATTCCACCGAAAACTGAATTTGATTTTGCAATTACTCTGACATCCTGCGGTACGAGAATATCTATTCCGCCGAAGGTTGCGCTTGCATTAATCACGCAATTATCAACAATATCCGCATTACGAATATCAAGCGTTAAGCCGCCAAACGTGGCTGAGAATTTTCCGCCTGCAAATCCATTTGTAAAGCGGTATGTCTGTCCCGAAAATGTTGCATAATACTCTTGGTTAGACGGTGCAGTCTGTGTGTTGTCACCCTCAATTTGTACATTATTAGTCGGAAATTCGGGATTTGAATTTTTCTTTGACGATACGGAATTAATTATCATCCACAGTCCGACTGCAACAACTGTAAGCGGCAAAATGAAAGCCTTGTACTGCCAAATATTCCAATAATATCCCGACAACAGCACCAAGCCTATGCAAAGTCCGATTAGGCTTCCTGTTTTGTTTTTGTCGGTAATAAGCGAGATTAATGACGGTACTATGATGAACAATGTCCACCAGCCCTTAAATAGTAAGCCGTCGATAATACCTGCTTCGTTAAGTCCCCATACAACACCGAGCGCAATAACAAATACGCCCCATAAAACTCCTTTTGTCTTTTTCATATTCTTCACCTTTCCTAAAAATTATTTTTTGTGAGGAAACACGGTATATGCTTCCTTTTGTAAATTATTGATTGCCAAAACCGTACCCTGATAAGCCATTCCGAGATATATGTTCAAATCCTCGTCGCTAAAATCACACATTTTTGACGATACCAAAAAGGCAATTCCAAGCCCGGTCAAAAGCACCTGCTTAAATAACAATTTTGCTTTTTCGTAATCGTAGCCCGTCTGCTTCATTATTGTTTGAATACAAAAATCTGCTTTCGGCATATTCATTGTCATCGTTTCATAATCCTGTTCGGGATCATTCATAATGCATACCGACAAAAACAAATTCGGCTGCTGCCTTGCGTATTCAATCATACGAAATCCGAATTGCTTAAACACCGGAGTATAATTAACGGAGTCCGCTATATAATTACTGTATTCCTCAACAGCGGCTTTGTGAACGCAGGAAATAAGCTCCTCCATACTGCCAAATGCAACAAACACAGGAGAGGACGATGTTCCCAAATAACGTCCAACCTCACGAGCGGTAACGGCTTTTATTCCCTTTTCACGAGCCACCTCCAAGGCGGCGGCAATAATTTCTTCCCTTGTAAACTTCGCTTTCGGCGGCAAATAATCACTTCCCTTGTTAAAATCACTTGATATGTAACGGTTGTTATATATCCTTTGTTACACAATATCATAAAACAAATAAAAAGTCAAGAGGAAAATGAAAAAACACAGACTGAGCTGTGTTTTTTAGTGATATACGCTTACAGCGTGTGATATATTCCCTTGCGGGAATGTGATATTTTGCGATAATAATCGCAAAGTGATATACGCCTTGCGGCGTGTAACAAACAGGGACTGTTCTCTTGTATTGTTTTATCTATATGTTTCCTTATCTTGATAATATATGAAAAAATGATGATTGTCAATATTGCTACTGTGAGCGCAAAAAAATGACCGTATGCAATGAGTACACGGTCATTTTGCGTATTAAACTATGAAGAATATCAGTCGTTCGGGATGAACTTATTATGAACGGCGCTGACAGCATTATCGGCATTCTCTGCGTCGATGATAACAGAAATCTTAATCTCCGATGTTGAAATCATCTTGATGTTGATATTTCTCTCATAAAGAGCCTCGAACATAGAGGTTGCGGTGCCCGGATGAGATTCCATACCTGCGCCTACGATTGAAACCTTTGCAACGGAAGTGTCGCAAACGATTTTTGCATCCTGCAAATGTGACGACTCGCTCAAAAGCTCAACTGCCTTCGGACCGTTATCCTTGCTTACCGTGAAAACGATATCCTTTGTACCGTCTCTGCCGAAGGACTGAAGAATAATATCAACATTGATATTCTTTTGTGAAAGCTTTGAGAAAATATTGAACGCTACTCCCGGATTGTCCTTAACACCCAAAACCGATACAAGCGCTACATCCGTATCCTTTGTTACGCCTCTAATTAACATTTTTTCCATTTTTGCTACCTCCTTAACGATTGTACCCGGTACCGGGTTAAGTGACGAGAGAACCTCAAGCTCTACCGAATATTTTTTTGCCATTTCTACCGAACGGTTATTAAGCACCTGTGCGCCGAGAGTTGCAAGCTCAAGCATTTCATCATAAGTGATTTCTTTAAGCTTGCGAGCATTTTTCACCTTTCTCGGATCGGCTGTATATACGCCCTCAACGTCGGTGAAAATCTGACATTTATCGGCGTGAAGAGCGGCCGCAATAGCAACTGCCGAGGTATCCGAGCCGCCTCTGCCGAGAGTTGTCAAATCGTCATAGCGGTTAATACCCTGGAAGCCTGCAACAACGCAGATATTATGTCTTGCAAGCTCCGCCTGTAATCTATTGGGCTTAATATTTTTTATTCTTGCGGCTGAATAAACCGAATTTGTATTAAAGCCTGCCTGCCAGCCCAAAAGACTGATAACAGGAAATCCGAGAGATTCAATAGCCATTGCAAGAAGTGAAATCGAAATCTGCTCACCTGCCGCAAGAAGCTGATCCATTTCTCTGTTTTTTGCATGCGGATTTATTTCCTTAGCCTTTTCGATAAGGTCGTCGGTTGTGTCGCCCTGTGCAGATACAACTACAACAACGTCGTTACCCTGCTTATAAGTATCTGTTACAATCCTTGCGACATTCATTACTCGCTCGGCGTTTGCAACGGAAGAGCCGCCGAACTTTTGAACAATAAGTGCCATATTTTCCTCCTAAAATACTATCTTACTAAATTAATAGTTTGTTACCTTAATTATGTTGATTACATCAATTCCCTCAAGCTTTGACATCAGCTCGTTTTCGGTCATTGAGTCGGTGATAAACGCAATCTCGTCGGACGGCTGACCCTTGCGGTTTAAGAATTTAACATCACTGAATCGTGACAAAGCGTCATTGCACGAAGCCTTTGCCCTAACATAAAACGGCATTTCCAAAACTGCCTTTTCGTCAACAACATAATCCTCTGCGCCCTCGCCCCAACCGAAGGTCTTTCTCTTTTCAACATGAACGGCACAGTCGACCATATCGGCAACAACGGCCGAAGCGGTCGGAAGCTTACCTGCGCCCGGACCGTAGAAGCACACGTCTCCTACTGCGTCGCCTCTTACAAGAATAGCATTGAACACACCATTTACGCTCGCAAGCTGTGAGCCATTGAAAACAACTGCAGGACTTACAAAAGCGGCAATGCTATCGTCGTCAATCTTTTTAATCTGACCCAAAAGCTTAATTACACCGTCGGCAGAGGAAATATACGATACGTCTTCTAATGTAATCTTTGTTATACCCTCGGCACGAACCTGATTAGGATATACGTGCTTACCGAATGCAAGAGAAGCGAGAATACAAACCTTACGGCAAGCGTCAAAGCCCTCAATATCTGCAGTCGGATCCTTTTCGGCGTAGCCGTTATCCTGTGCAAGCTTCAAAGCCTCCTCAAAGGTCATACCGTCTTCAATCATCTTTGTTAAAATGAAATTAGTTGTACCATTGAGAATACCTGCAATGCCCTCGATATTATTTGCGGTAAGGCATTGAGCCATCGGGCGAATAATCGGAATACCGCCTCCGACACTAGCCTCAAAGAGATAGTTTACGCCGGTTTTCTCTGCTGCCTCAAGAAGCTCCAAGCCCTTTTGTGCAACAAGCTCCTTGTTTGAAGTAACGACGCTTTTACCAGCGTTGATGAGCTTCATTGTGAAATCAAAAGCAGGATTTACTCCGCCCATTGTTTCGGCAACGACCTTAATCTCATCGTCGTTCAAAATATCGTTGAAATCCTTTGTGAACAAAGCCTCGTGCTCGTCACCCGGAAAATCACGCAAATCAAGAATTTTCTTTACCTCTAATATTTCGCCGCCGGTACGGTTTGAAATGCTCTTTTTGTGGGTTTCGATAACCTCAACAACTCCCGAGCCAACCGTTCCGTAGCCCATAACTGCAACCTTCATTCTTATCCTCCTATACTATTTCTGCGGATATAACTCCGACTATACTCTTTATTTTTTGCTCAACACCCGATTTTGATACATCGGCGTCCGACAATCTCACAGTAATCGAAACATCTGCAACATCGTTTACGGGAATACTCTGGTTTACGGCAAGGATATTTGCACCCGCCATATAAAGTTCGTTCATAACGGAGCTGAGAACACCTGCATTATCCCTGAGCTTTGCGTTAATGGTTGAAACGTCTTCACCCTGCTCGCTGTACTCAAAAATTTTGTCCTTATACTTATAGTATGCCGAGCGAGATATTCCTGCCATTTTCGCCGCCTGAGAAGCATTTGCCGCTTCGCCCGACTGCAAAAAATTCTTCGCCTTAATCACTCTTGTATAGACATCAGGCAATATCGACATATCAACAAGTAAATAATTTACTTTTCCCATAAAAATGTCCACCACCTAAGGACAATTGTATTACTGTGAAAAACACTCTCATATATTAACACAAAGCGTCAAGATAATCAACCCCTAATTACAAAAAAGCATTTTTTTATACTTAATAGACAAAAGAAAGCGGCTCGGAGCAATTCCAAGCCGCAAATTTTAACAAAATATACAAGTTTTAACGTTTTTCTCAATTACGAATTTGGGTATCCGAATTTTTCCACAGGCTTATTCTTCCTGCGTCGTTAAACGCCTTGAGCGTCATAATAACAAGAGGAACGAGGAACATTCCTATAAAGCCGAACATCTTTAAGCCGAAGTACAGGCCCATAAGAGTGATTATAGGATGAACTCCGAGAGTTGAGCCGACAATCTTCGGCTCGATATACTGACGAATAACGGTAATGAGAACATATATCACAATCAAGCCGATTGCCTGCTTTACATTGCCGCTTACAAGCGAGAACACCGCCCACGGAATAAGAATACCGCCGGAGCCTGCAACGGGCAAAATATCGAATATCGCAATAAGTGCGGCAATAAGCACAAAATAGTTATTTTGCATAATGCCGAGGGCACGAAGAACGGTAAAGCCGATAAGAAGCTCGGAGAAGGTTATGAGCATAATAATTCCGTAAGCCTTAAACATAGTCAAAACAGTCTTTGAGAAAAGCTGCTTGAGCTCGGAAAGTAAATTTTTCTTACCCTCGGGGAGCTGTCTTTTTATAAATCCGACAATATAGTCATAGTCCTTTGTAAACAAAATCCACGCAACAATGCCTATAACAAGACCTATAACTATTGACGGAACGCCCTTAAGTGCAGAATATACGCCTGTCACACCGGACGAAAGCTTTTCGGTAATAGACGAAAGATTGATACCCGAAACGATGCCGGAAGCATTTTGCATACCCTCGGAAGCAGATGGCTGAAGCTTCGTAAACCATTCGGTAATCGTTACGCTCACCGACTCATAAATATGCTTTGGCAAAAAATCAAGTGCATTCAACAGCCATTGTTCAATAGTTGCCAAAAGCGTCGGAATATCACTTAGCTGCGACATAACATACGATACAAAATCAGAAATCTTTCCGATAATTGCGGCAAGCAAAAACGCAACCGGAACAATGATAATGCATATCGACAAAACTACCAAAAGCACCGACCAAAACGAATGAGCCGTACGTTTTGTTTTTTTATCAATATAACGAAGCGGTTTTTGAAGTACAACCGCAAACAGAAACGACAGCAAAAACGGCGCAGTCAGCCAAAAAAAGTATTTCAAAAATACATAAGCAAGCGCCAAAATCAGCGCAACGAAGGCAAAGTTAATCAGAAATGCCCGTCTTTTTTCCACATTATTCAAAGCTAATATCTCCTAAAAAATGTCATTACATATATAATAGTAC
>CAMFQI010000005.1 GCA_945980015.1 uncultured Eubacterium sp.
AACGCAGGTACCGCAACTGCAACTCTCACAGGCTTGGGAAGATTCAGCGGTACAATGGACGTTGTATTTACAATAAACAAGGGTACGATAGGCTCGGTTGAGATAAACGAGGCGGCATATGTCGGCGACACTCTTGAGGCTGTTGTAAAGTCGCAGGACGGAAATGTTATTACCGACGGACTTTCGTATCAATGGAAGACCGAGTACGGAAATATAGACGGCGCAAATGCTTCGAGCTACACAGTTATTGACGGTATGCAGGGCAAGAACATCAGAGTTACCGTAACAGGCAATTCGACGGATTTCACGGATGCTGCGGCTACATCTAATTCCTGCTTCGTATACTCCGGCGAACGTCCGACAGGCTATACAAAGACGATTGCTTCGTGGGATTATGATTACTCCGCAAACGAAGTAGGGCTTGCTACCGCCGATGAAACGGGGACGCAGTATTACTATGCGGCAACCGATGGCGAAAAAGCGGCAACAGGCGTTCTTACTGCAAGTGTAAATGCACTTGACAATGCCCAGATTAAGTGGTCGGGCTCTGCGGATTTGTATGCAAATCCCGAAAGCTCCGTATCCTCCGATCAGTCGCCCGTTATGTCTACGAGCAAAACAAACAATATTGCGTGGGGCGAGTATCCGTATTTCACGGTTGAAGCCTCGACAATAGGCTTTGAGCATATTTCGTTCTCTGCAAGGCTGGGTGGCTCAAAGAAGGGACCGAGAGATTGGAAGCTTCAGTATTCGCTTGACGGTGTGACATATACCGACGTTGAAAATGCAACATATTCTATTACAAAAAACAAGAATATGGAGCAGGCATTTGATATGGTATCGCTTCCTGCCGAGTGTGATAACAAAAATGTTGTTTATATCCGTGCTATCGCATGCTCAAACATTGCAATAAACGGAATAAATACGATAGTTGCTCAAACAAGCGGTGACGCTTCTATTAACAATATCAGAGTATACGGCGCTTCAACCTCGGTTGTTACCTCGCTTTCGGCACCGACTATAACAACCGACTCAATCGCAGATACAAGCGAGCATATTTATAACAATAATAATGTAACAATAACCGACACAAACGGCGGTGCAGATTTGTACTACAGTATTAACGGCGGAGAAGACATTAAATATGAAGCGCCGTTCAATCCGTTTACATCCGCAAATACCGTCGGTGACACCGTTACTGTCAGCGCTTATGCAAAGCACGAGGAAATTACCTCCGAGTTAAGCGAGCTTGTGCTCACTTACGCAGGTGATTCAATAGTTCAATGGCACTTTGAAAATTACTCGCAGAATGTTTCAAACGGCGCAGTATTTTCAAACGGCGGTGCTTATGACGAGAGTGCAAAAATGACTGCCGTTGCGGATTCAAAGAGTATGTATGTTCCGTATTGGCACGCAGACAATAAGGCATTTTTGCTTGCTCCCGATGACGGTGCACTTTGGAGCGCAGACAGTGGATTTTACTACGAGCTTTCGACAGTAGGCTATAGCAATATCGCATTTTCGGTAAAGGCTTATACAACGGCTCAGGGACCGAAGAGTGTTCAGCTTCAGTATTCGCTCGACGGCAATAGCTGGAGCTCGGCGAGTGATAATATTACACTCACCGCAACCGGCACACTTTCTCAGCTATTGTATAATGCGCCGCTTCCTGCCGAGTGCTCAAACAAGAGCGTTGTTTACATCCGACTTGTAACTGTTGAAAATTTGACATGCTCGGGCACAACTCTTCATAACTCGCTTTCAAAGGGCAATCTTTATGTTAACGACGTAATCGTTTCGGGTAATAACGATACCGAAACACTGAAAATGCCGTACACAAACAGGACGACGGAATATTTCAGCACCTCGGCTATTAAGTACCACAGTGTTGACGGCGTGCCGATGAAGTACAGCGTTATCGACGCAAACGGCAATTTGATTATGTCGGGAGACTATGTTGAAACAGGAATTGACATTTATAATAGCGGCAAGCTAAATACATTTTCAAGCGGACCGTATACGGTGAGCGTTTGGGAATACAACGGTGACGACGCTTCTGCAATAAATGTCAAGAAGTTCTATTACAAGGGCGAAACCGTTACGAAGTTTAATTATAATGATACAACGAAGCTGTTTGCCGATTATGTTGACGCAACGCTAACATCTGTCGGCAACACCTCCGGTGCATATGCCGGTACGCTTTCGATGTATCCGAATTCTCAAACGGCGACAACTCTCAGCTACACAGGTGCTTACGGCGTTAAGACCTCGTGGGCGAGCGACAACAGATTTACCGCAACGAAGGTACTCGACAATGAGCAGGGCAACGGCTACTGGCTCATTAAGACCTCGTCAAAGGGCTATTGCGATTTGACACTTAATTTGGAGCAAATTAGCTCGAACAAGGGTCCTCGTGATTGGGGCGTTGCGTATTCAACAGACGGTGTAAGTTATACATTCGTGCCAAAGTCGAACGTTAGGGCAATCAGCAATGACGCAACTAATTCACCGATTGAGTCTTACAACAATCTTCCGCTTCCGTCGGGCTGTGACAATGCCGATGAGCTTTACATAAAGATTTTCATTAACGGCGGCGAGAGTGTCGACGGTACGGAGCTTGAGAGCGTTGTTAAGGGCAACACCGGTATAAACGGCATTGAGCTTTCCGGTGTGAGAATACCTCAGCTTCTTGACATTGTGTTTACAACAAAAGCGGTTTTGACCGACGACGGAGCTATCAGCGACACATTGGTTGACGGCTATGTCTTTGTAAACGGCAATGCTTACGAAACCAAAAACGGCTCGTTTACTATGCAGATTATGCAGGGCGAGACGTATTCGTTCTATGCAAGCATAAATGAAAACGCAACCTTTGCAAGCGATATACAGACGGTAAAGGCTGACGTAGGATGTGAGCACGTTATCGGAATTAATCCATATGATACTAACGGCGACGGCGTTATCAACGCTAAGGACTATGCGATGATTTACAAATACGATAAGTTTGCTTCGGTTCGTTCGGTATTGCTTAACGGCTTTGAAGCGTTCTACAATACAAAGCAGTAAATTCGTAATAATCTTCAAGGCACCTTGCTTATCGGTAGGGTGCTTTTTGCGATTACAAATTGTAATATATACTTGTCTGCAAGGAATTGAAAACCCTTTATTTTAGGGCGTTTTGCTTTTTTAGGCATATCTACATTTCGTATTAAAAGGTTACAATTACAAAAATAGATACAATATATTGTATTTTTTGAGAAAAACCTATTGACATACGCACAATATTTTGTTATGATGTAGAAGACTTACGAATAAATAATTACAAATTTGTTACAAACTGAATGATTATTACAGACAAGAGGTAAGAAAATGAACATTATCAAGAGAAACGGCTCGGAGGCAACCTTCGACATTAACAAGATTATCATCGCCGTATCAAAAGCAAATCAGGCTTGCGAAAAAAAGGAGCTTTCGCAGGGACAGATTAACGAAATAGCAGAGTATGTTGAGTTCAAAATCCGCAAGGCAAACAGAGCCTTGTCCGTTGAGGAAATTCAGGACATCGTCGAGGATCAGATTATGGCTCAGGGCGCATTCGAGGTTGCAAAGCGCTATGTAAAGTACCGCTATACACGTTCGCTTGTCCGTAAGGCTAACACCACCGACAACCAAATTCTTTCTCTTATTGAATGTAATAACGAGGAGGTTAAGCAGGAAAATTCCAACAAGAATCCTACCGTAAATTCCGTTCAGCGTGACTATATGGCAGGCGAGGTTTCAAAGGATATCACAAAGAGAATTCTTCTTCCCGAGGATATCGTTGAGGCTCACGAAAACGGTCTTATTCATTTCCACGACGCAGACTATTTTGCACAGCATATGCACAACTGCGACCTTGTAAATCTTGAGGATATGCTCCAAAACGGAACGGTTATTTCCGATACTATGATTGAAAAGCCGCATAGCTTTTCAACCGCCTGCAATATCGCAACCCAAATTATCGCACAGGTTGCTTCCTCACAGTACGGCGGTCAGTCAATTTCGCTTACTCATCTTGCACCGTTTGTACAGATAAGCAGAGAGAAAATTCGCAAGCAGGTTCTTGAAGAGGCAGAGGATTTCGGCGGCGAGCTTACAGAGGAAAAAATCCAAAAGATTACCGAAAAAAGACTTCGTGACGAGGTTTCCAGAGGCGTTCAGACTATTCAGTATCAGGTTGTAACCCTGCTTACAACAAACGGTCAGGCTCCGTTCGTAACAGTATTTATGTATCTTAACGAAGCTCGCAACGAGCAGGAAAAGAAGGACCTTGCGCTCATTATCGAGGAAACGCTCAAGCAGAGAATACAGGGCGTTAAAAATGAAAAGGGCGTATGGGTAACTCCTGCATTCCCGAAGCTTATCTACGTTTTAGAGGACGACAACATTGACGACGACAGCGAGTATTTCTACCTTACCGAGCTTGCGGCAAAATGTACCGCAAAGCGCCTTGTTCCCGACTATGTAAGCGAGAAGGTTATGCTTGAATTAAAGGGCGACGTTTATACTCCTATGGGCTGCCGTTCGTTCCTTACCCCTGACCGCTTTACTGCCGCAGGTGTTGGAAATATTGCACGAGCAAAGAATTATGTTGAGGGCAAGAAGAAGTATTACGGCAGATTCAATCAAGGCGTTGTTACAATTAACCTTGTTGATATTGCCTGCACCTCGGGCGGCGATATGACAAAGTTCTGGCAGGTATTTGACGAAAGACTTGAGCTTTGCTACCGTGCACTTATGTGCCGTCATAACAGATTGAAGGGCACTCTTTCCGACGCCGCACCTATTTTGTGG
Organism: uncultured Eubacterium sp.; assembly: GCA_945980015.1. GTDB lineage: Bacteria > Bacillota > Clostridia > Oscillospirales > Acutalibacteraceae > Eubacterium_R. Next base: position 4,834 of record CAMFQI010000005.1, read on the forward strand.
CAGCACGGCGCACTTGCAAGACTTGAAAAGGGCGAGCCTATCGACAGACTTTTGTTCGACGGTTATTCAACAATTTCGCTCGGCTACGCAGGTCTTTATGAGTGCACAAAGTATATGACCGGCAAGTCGCATACAGACGAAACAGGCGGCAAGGACTTTGCATTAAAGGTAATGCAGTATATGAACGATGCGTGTGCAAAATGGAAGGCAGATACAAATATCGACTTTTCAATCTACGGCACTCCGCTTGAGTCTACTACATACAAGTTTGCAAAATGCCTTCAAAAGAGATTCGGCATTATCAAGGGTGTAACAGATAAAAACTACATTACAAACAGCTATCACGTTCATGTTGCGGAGAATATCGACGCATTTACAAAGCTGAAGTTTGAAAGCGAGTTCCAGGCTCTTTCACCGGGCGGTGCAATCTCTTATGTTGAAGTACCGAATATGCAGGATAACATTCCGGCAGTATTGCAGGTTATGAGATTTATCTACAACAACATTATGTACGCTGAGCTTAATACAAAGAGCGACTACTGTCAGTGCTGCGGCTACGACGGTGAAATCAGAATTGTTGAGGATGAACACGGCAAGCTTATTTGGAGATGTCCAAACTGCGGCAATGAGGATCAGGACAAGATGAATGTTGCACGTCGTACCTGCGGTTATATCGGAACACAGTTCTGGAATCAGGGCAGAACACAGGAAATCAAGGACAGAGTTCTCCACCTGTAATTTTATAACCTTATAATTAATCTCCCCTTAATTTTCAAGGGGAGATGTTTTTTTGAATATTTGTGTTTTTTTGTTTTCGTCGATGGTGAGAAGCAGGATATCGGACAGGGGTGTTTTTGCATCTTCAAGTATGCGTTCTACCTCTTTTTCGGTTAAGCCCGAATAACCTATGGCGTCATTTTGAAGCTTGCCGTCGACGACTAAATTTATTACTAATCCGCTTCTGGCGGGATTTTTATTTATATCCTGCGGCGTTGCGCTTCTGTAAATAGGAAAGGGGAGAAAGCTGATGCTTCCGTTGTCCTCCATTACGGCGTAATCAATTTCGCCGATGTCAAAATAGCCTTGATTTCTTGCCTGAATTATCAGGTCGTTTATGTTTATTTTTGCTTTTTTGAGCGCAGATTTACTTATTTTGCCGTTTGAAATAAGAATGATTGGACTACCGTTAAGAAGCTTTCGTGCCTTTGTGCTTTTGCGACTTAAAAATGACAGTAAAATTTCTATTGCGGCGTATACGCTCATGGCGATTACTCCGTAGTACCAGCTTTTGTCAAGATTTGTCGCCATTTCCGCCGCTATGGAGCCTATCGTTATTCCGACAACATAATCAAAAAACGACATCTGCGATATTTGACGGTGTCCCATTAATTTGTCGAGTACAAACAATGTTAAAAACGAGCCTGCGGCGAGCACTAATACATACAACGCTTCCATAAAAATCACCGTTTTTATTATTTGCGGTTTTATAAATTAAATACATAATTGAAATTACAACAAGTGTTTGGTATAATGAAGTAAATTCAGGAGGAAAATTATGAAGAAGTTCAAGAAGTTTATTGCGCTTGCACTTTGCGGTGCTATGATTACAGGCTTTGCGGGATGCTCCGGCAATATCGAAAGCGGCGTTATCGACAGTCTTTTTACGGACAGCTCTAAGATTTCGTACAGTCTTTCGTATAAGGAGCTTAAAGCATCAAAGAAAAATTCAACAAATTCTTGGCGGCAGGGAATGGTGTCCGGCAACGGTATGCAGGGCTTTATTGAAAGCGGCTCGCCATACAGCGACACGTTCATTTTTCAAAATATGCATTTTATTATGCCGAACCAAAATCAGCGCACCTGTCCCGATACTGCTTTTGAACTCGAAACGGTAAAGCAGAATATCGTTAAGGGTGAGGATATTGTTGATAACGCTTCGTATGATGATGTTTACAGATTCCATCCCGGCGGTCAGCTACGCTTGGAGCTTGACGGCAAGGGCGAAAAGGATTATGCAAGATACACAGATTACGAAACCTCTCAGGTTGGCGTTCATTACAAAAACAACGACGGCGAATGGAACAGAGTGTCGTTTACATCTATGGCTGACGGCGTTGTGATTACAAAGCTTTCATCATCAAGCGAGGGTGCAAAAATCAATGCAACGCTTATCTTCGACGATTTATCAACGCTTGCCAATTTCGGCGACAGCGACGAAGCGAATATGAAGTATAAAAAGGTAACCGACGAAAACGGCGAGTATCTTGCACTTGTTTCGCATTATCCGAATTACGAAAACAGTGAGCTCAAAAACGGCGGATATGCAACGCTTACATACATTGTGACTGCAGGCGGTGAAAAGAAAGCCGTGTCGCTTGAGAAGAAAACAGAGGAATCGCAGTTTTGCGGCGAAAACAAGGGCGTTCAAATAAGCGGTGCAGACGAGGTTTATCTCATTACGGTTTCGGACAGAACATACGATATGGGCAGCATTGACGATTTCGAGAGTCAAACGGAATTTGAATTGATAAACGACCTTGAAAAAACTACAAAGGCGGTAGCTCAAAAGTATTCGCAAAACGGCTCGTTTGATTACGACACCGCACTCAACAATCACCTTGCAATTTATCAGCCGCAGTTTGACGCAGTTACGCTTACATTAGAGGACAGCGACGCTTCAAACGAGAAGCTATTGTCAGACCAAAAGGGTGCAAAGAGCATTAATTCTGCTTTGGCGCAGCGCACATATTATGCAGGAAGATATGCATATTTGTGTTGCTCGGGTTATTCGACAAGCAGGCTTTACGGTATGTGGACAGGCGAGTTCAACACAGGCTGGGGAAGTAAGTACACAATGGATGCAAACGTTAATTTGCAAACATCGTCGATGAACACGGGTAATATGAGCTCAACACCGATAGGCTATGCTTATTTCATTCTCCGTCAGCTTCCCGATTGGGAGGAAAATGCACTTGCAACTCACGGCTTTACAGACGCTATTCAGGCTCCCGTAAACACAGACGGCGACAAGGCGGTTATTACAGAAACCTGCTACCCATATCCGTTTAGATATTGGAACGCAGGCACCTCGTGGATGATTCAGCCGCTTTATGAAACATTGCTCGTTTACGGAAATATTCAAATTCCGCTTAGTGACGAGTTCGATTTGTATTCGCTCAAATCCGTGCTCGACATAACAGACGTGGATATTGCCGAATTTGAAGAGCAGGGATATATGATGCTTGAGGAGGATATTCTTCTTCCTATGCTGACAAAATCTGCAAACTATTGGGCTCAGCTTATGACCCCTGAATATTATACGGACAAAAACGGCGTTATTCATTATGAGCAGGGCAAGACGGAGCTTAATGAGGGTGAAGCATATTGCATTTTGCCGTCGTATTCGCCTGAGAATAATCCTTCAAATTATCCGTCGCCGTCCGACGCAAACTGTGCTATTGATATCAGCGCATGCCGTGACAATCTTGAAATGCTCAAAAGAGTTATGGCAGATGTAACGCCCGAGGCGGATTTCAGTAAGTGGCAGGAATTAGAGGATAATTTGCCGCCGTATCTTTACGACGAAACAGGCGCACTTAAGGAATGGGCAACTACGAGCTTTGAGGAAAACAACGAGCACAGACACCTCAGCCATTTATACTGCGTATGGCCGTTGTTTGAAACGCAGAAAAACAAAACGCTTGCAGACGCCTGTATACAGGCTATCGCAAACAGAGAAAGTGAAAATGAGGCCTCCCATGCACTCGTTCACCGTTCGCTTATTGCCGCAAGACTTAAGGACAGCGAGGCACTTAGTGACGCCCTTCTAAAGCTAATGAATCACAAAATCAGGTATAATTCGCTTATGACAAATCACGATTATGATAGAGGCAGCTGCTATTGTACCGACTTCGCAATCGGATATTTGGGAATTATCAACGAATCTCTTGTTTATTCAAACATCGGTGAAATCGGCTTGCTTCCCGCTTTGCCTACAAGCGGCTTTGACAAGGGCGAAATTACGGGAATAAAGACAAGAACGAGAGCAACCGTTACTTCTATGAAGTGGGATATCAGCAGTAAAACCGTTGAAGCGGTAATAACCTCCGATATCGACCAGACTGTAGCTATAACCTGCGGCGACAACGAGCAAAGCGTTGAATTCAAGGCAGGCGAAAGCAAGACTGTTTCGTTCAATATGTAAATAATAAAATCGGCTTGGATTGTGCCAAGCCGATTTTGTATTCTCTTTTACTTAAATATTTTCTTGTCTAAATTGCGTTTTATTATTATGTAGTATAACGCTGTGCCGAGAGTTGCCATAACTCCCAATTCACCGAGTGCAACAAGTCCGCCTTGAGTTAAGAAGCCGACAAATTCAAACGGTCCGTCAATAAAGAAGTGCTCGATTTCCCAGCCGATTATTACGCCGTTGAATACCGCCGGCATAAGCATTGATAAAAGCGGATAAGACTTTATTTTTACATTCTTGAGCGCATACATTGTAAGCGTACAGCCGAGTGTTGCAAGCGAGCCGAAAATCATATCGAGCGGCAATCCCGAGCCTATATTATACAGGTTTGAGATTATGCACCCGAGCGTCAGCCCCGGTATTGCGGCAGGTGTGAACAGTGCGAGAACATTGAGCGCTTCGCTTACTCTGAACTGGACTGCCATTGACGTTGTGCCGGGAAGCAGAAGATTTTGGGCGTAGGTGAGTGCGGCGTACATTGCCGCAATTATTGCCGTTTGGGCAATAAGCGCATTTTTTCTTTGCAATTTCATTTTTACTTTTCTCCTTAGTTTTGTTTTTAGAAGCCACGGGCATGTGACTGGTCAGGATTTTGCGAACTGACAATGGAGATTATAATACTAAATGAAAAAAAATGCAAGCAAAAAATATTACAAACTTGTACAACTAGGGACAGTCCCTAGTTGTACAGGGGACTAATGGTGGTGATTGCAGTTTGCTTTACTGTTTTCCTTTATTTCGCCCTTTAAGAATTTTATTACTGCCGTATCGGCGTTTCCTGTGTTGCCGGCGTAAATCTTTATTCCTGCGGCTTCGAGAGAATCGACAGCACCCTGACCTAAACCGCCGCAAATCAGAGTATCAACGCCGATTTCCTTTATATATCCTGCAATTCCGTGGTGTGAGTGCTTGCCCATTGATTCAATATGAACTCTTTGAATTTCGCCGTTGTCGTCAATGTCGTATACCTTCATAAATTGTGTTTTTCCGAAATGCTGAAAAATCATCCCGTTGTCATATGTTACTGCTATTTTCATAAGTCTTTGCCTTTCTTTTTTTAGTAGATTATACAGTTGTTTTGAGAATATTACAAGGGAAATTTGATTTTTTTTGGAATATAGTATATAATGTGTATGTTTCGGAGGTAGAAAAGATGGTATTATGGTTCAGCGGTACGGGTAACAGTAAGTATGTTGCTCAAAGAATTGCGCACGCTTTCAATCAGGAAATTATCAGTATTTTTGATAGAATTAAAAATGAGGATTACACGGCGGTTCATTCCGACGACGAGCTTATTTTTGTTGTTCCTACATACTCGTGGAGAATTCCGAGGGTTGTCGAAAAATGGATAGAAAATACGCAGTTTAGCGGCAATAACAGTGCGTATTTTGTTATGACCTGCGGCGGAGATATAGGAAACAGCGAAAAATATATCAAAAAATTATGTGATAAAAAGGGTTTTGAATATATGGGCGTTATGCCGATTGTTATGCCCGAAAATTATATTGCGATGTTTGACGCACCGGATGAGAATGAAGCGGTGAAAATAGTGAATAAGGCACAACCGTATATTAATTCAACCTTGCAGTATATCGGCGAGCATAAGCCTATTCGTGAAAATAAGGTCGGCATTGCAGAAAAGCTGAAAAGCTCTATTGTAAACGATGTGTTTTATGCGCTTTTTGTTAAGGATAAAAAGTTTTATGTTACGCAGTCGTGTATAGGCTGCGGCAAGTGTGTTGAGCTTTGTCCGCTTAATAATATTACAATGGTTGATTCTGTGCCGAAGTGGAACGGAAACTGTACGCATTGTATGTCGTGCATATGCAAATGTCCGAATATGGCGATTGAATACGGTTCAAAAAGCCTCAATCAACCGAGATATACTTGCCCGTCGAACACATAGCCGGTGCTATGTGTTCAGTGATGTTTTGCGATTAAAATCGCAAAGTGAAGTATCGCACGACGATGTGAAGTATGCCTGTCGGCAAGTGAAGTTTGCCAAAGGCAAGTATCGGTTTTTATGATTATATTTGTTTGATATATAAAAATACCGTGAGACTGAAAAATCTCACGGTATTTTTTTTATTTTGCAAGGAAATCCTTGACTGCCTGTGCGTTTTTTTGCCCTTGCTTATAGCCGAGCTGATAAATTGCTTCTAATTTTGACGTATCACGTTCGAGGGATGTTACGCCAAGCGGAGTGCCCGGACGGATAACGAAAGCCGTGCCGTCTTTTTCCGCCTGTTCAACAAGTCTTAACTGCTCATTATACATATTATGGCGGTTTGCGATTGCTTCGGCGATTTTCGGATATTTTTTCATAGCCTTTATTGCGGCGTTATTTACGGGCTTTTTTTCAAATCCATTGTGCTGAGTGAGTATTACAACAGTCTTTTTGCAGCCGTCGTCAAATGCTTTTTTAACAGGAATTGAATCAACGAGACCGCCGTCGAAGTAAAGGCTTTCACCGAGCTTAACACCGTTTGTGACGAGAGGCAGGGAACAGCTTGCCTGTAATTCGGGGCAGCCGTCTCTAAAGCTCTTCGGATAAAAATACTCTGCCTTGCCGGTCATCGCATTGGTAGTAACAACGCAAAGGGTTGCACCGCTTTTTTCAAATTTCTCTTGATTAAGCGGCAGAATATCATAAGCAAGCTCGCCGAAAATCCAATCGGTATTCAAAAATGAATGACCCTTGATTATATTGCCGACTCCCATATATCTCTTATCGTTTGCATAGTCGATAACAATATCATGCTGACGGCGATAATTCTTTGCAATGTATGACGTACCGTTGCAGCTTCCTGCGGAAACACCGATTACGTACGGGAATGTAATATCATTTTCAATAAAAGCGTCTAAAACACCGCTTGTGTAGATTGCACGGTTGCCGCCGCCCTCTAAAACAAGACCGTTTTCAAACATAACAGCCACCTCTATGATGCTTTTTTGCTAAAAAATGAGCAACAATATATAACTGTTGCCCGTTTTGTAGAATATTATAATTGTTAATCTTATTCTGCGTCAGCTTTTTTTGCTGCCTTTTTCTTTGCAGGAGCCTTTTTTGCAGGCTTTTTTTCTTCTTGTGCAGCTTCTTCGACAGGCTCTTCGTTTACCTCTACGATTTCGATTTCGTTATCGCACTCGAAGAAATCGTTATCGTCGAAGTATTCAGGTGTTTTTTTCTCGGTAAGCTTCTTTACTGCGAGATAAACACCTGCCGCAGCTGTAACAATAGCAGCGATTACAGCCAGAATTTTAACAATTTTCTTAAAGTTCTTCATATTTTAGAACCTCCTTATTTACTTATACCCATTATATCCTTATTGAACCGTAAAGTCAAGAGAATAAAGGTTACAAAAATACTATACTTTTTTTGTACTTAGTGATATAATAGTATTACGATTAGACAGGGAGCGGAATATATGACTAACGAACAGTATATTGAGGCTATCGAAAAAAGACATTCACGCAGGGCTTACAAACAAAAGCCGCTCGGCGCAGAGATAAAGCAGGTTATTTCTCAAATGGTTGACGCAGTTAACGAAAGTGCGGGACTTGATTTTATTTTCATTGATGATGCGACGCCGTTTTTCAAAATATTTACCGGCAAGTTCAGTATGATTGTTGTTGCGGGACCCGATACTCAAAAGGCGAGAGAGGACTGCGGCTATTACGGAGAGAGCATCGTGCTTCAATGTGTATATCACGGCTTGGGCACCTGTTGGGTTTCGGGAACATATAACGAGAATAAGGTCTACGAGACCATAAACCTTGCAAGCGAAAAACGAGTTTATGCGGTAATAACGATAGGATATGCAAAGGACCACTACAGTCTTATCGAAAAGACAATGTACAACGCAACTCATAAGAAAAACAAAACATATCAGGATATGTTTGAGGCGTGCGACGCAAAGCTTCCCGAGGAATATGCATACGGTATGAAGCTTGTTGAAAAAGGACCTTCGGCGGTTAACAGACGACCTGTAAAATTCAGATACGAAAATGGAATATTAAGCGGATACGTTGACGAGCCGTATTCGGACAAGAGCGTTGATTTCGGAATTGCAAAGCTTCATTTTTTGATTGGTGTAAAATCGAAGGGCATAAACGGAAAATGGAGCTTCGACAATGTGTTTGAACAAACACAGTCGCAGAGAATAAAATTTGAATCAAAAAATGAGGAGGAAAATGATAATGAGTAACGAAAAAAAGAAATGGTCAAAGGGTAAGAAAGTAGCCGTAATAATTATTTGCATACTTGCATTTTTGCTTGTGGCGGTTTTGTGCGCAGGCTTTTATGCGCTCAACTGGTACTGCACTCCGGTTGATTATGAGGTTGTGTCGGCTTCGGATATAGTAAAGGACGACACAATTATGGTTGCACACAGAGGCTTTAGGGCAGTAGCACCGGAGAATACCGCACCTGCGTTCGAGGAGGCAGGCAAGGCAGGATATGCTGCTGCAGAGTGCGATATTTACCGTTCGTCCGACGGCGTTTGGGTTGTTCAGCACGACAAGAATACATACCGTATGATGAACGAAACGGCTAATGTTGAAAAAACGAATTACGCTTCGGGCTTGGACGGATTTATCACCGACAACGGTAATAATATAGAAAAATATCCGAATTTGGAGATTTGCACATTAGAGGAATATATGCAAATTTGTGAAGAATATAATATGCAAGCCGTTATTGAGCTAAAGGGTGACTCTAATCAGGAGTATTACGGCGAGATTATTGATATGATAAATCAATATCCGAGTGTTGAGGTTACCTTTATTTCGTTCCAATTCAGCGACTTGCAGGCTTTGAGAAAGGTCTGCGACAACGAGCTGATGTATCTTGTAAAAGAAATAAAGAAAGAGGATATAGAGCTTGCGCTTACACTTGATAACTGCGGTATCGACTTTGACGGCAATAATGAAAAGAATTACGAAAACGACGGTGAAATTATAAAGAAATGTCAAGCGGCAGGACTTAAAACAGGTGCGTGGACTATTGACGACAAGGAGGTTATGCAAAAGCTTCTGGATTTGGGTGTTAATATGATTACTACAAACTGCATTACTTATTAATAAAAATGTATATTGTAGAGGGTGCCTTCGGGCGCCCTTTATATTGTGGTTGAATAGTATTTGGAATTTTGGTACAATAATATATATTTTGTGTTTTGAGGAAAAGAGGTGAGCAAATGCTTTATCAGCCGATACCTATGGGCGAGATTTGGGCGGACGGAATGATTGCCGTGCCTAAAAAAATTGCAACAAATTATTTGAAGCTTGCAAGTGAATATCAGCTTAAGGCGTTGCTCATTATTTTTTCAAAAAGCGGCGGGGTGACTGAGGACGAAATTGCAAGGTCGCTCGGCTGTACACGTGGGGACGCAAAGGAGTTTCTTGAATTTTGGGTTGAAGAGGGTCTTCTTTCTATCGATGGTGAGATTGTGCAAAGGCAGGAGACCGTACCTGAAAGAAAGGAAGAAAAAAAGCCGAAAAAGGAAAGCGTTCCTGTACCGAGACTTTCTCCGAGAGATATCGTTTGTATTTGCCGTGAAAATCAGGAGCTTACTCAATGCCTTCGTCATTCGCAGGAGGTTTTGGGAAAAACGCTCAGCCATATCGAGCAGGAGCTTATTGTTAATATGGTAACATATTACGGTCTGCCGTGTGACGTTGTTTTGACTATTTTGCAGTTTTATAAGAAAGAAAAGGAAAGCGGCAAGGCAATCGGAACTGCGTATATTTCTGCTATGG
>CAMFQI010000006.1 GCA_945980015.1 uncultured Eubacterium sp.
CGTCGGCAGCGTCAGATGTGTATAAGAGACAGCCTTTGGTGGCTTTGAAAATAGAAAATCGGGGCGTTGCTATCAACGTCCCGAAATACACACAATAAAACCAATTCTATTTTTTAACTATTACATTTTACTTTTTACTTTGATTTATGTAATCAACATACATTTCTATTATGTCAATATCCGTATTCGCATAAACCATTCTTGCGCCGACGGCGTCCTCAAGCTCATTAAAGACCGCTTTGCCGTTGTCAAAAACAAAATCAATTCCGTAATAATCTGCACCGAATTGTGTAACGAGGTCGATAATTCTGTTAACCTTGCTTTTTTCTTCTTCGTTGAGATTATACTTTTCGGCTCTTCCGCCGAGACAGTAGTTTGAACGAAAATCGGTATCGCTCACTCTCAAAAAAGCACATACGATTTCACCGCCCAACACCCACACTCTGACATCTCTGCCCAAATCGGAGGCAGGCTTTTGACAAACCATATTTTCATCGTAATCCGCTTTATCAAAGCACATCACGACACCCTGTCCGCCGTGGGAATCCTTCGGTTTTTTCACAAACGGCACATCCCTATACCTCGTCGGCATAATCTCAATTCCGTTTTGCTCCATAAAATCATAGCAGCTCTGTTTATCGTTTGCAATTCTCGTAAACTGCGCACCGTTAAAAACCCTTATTCCTCTGTCCTCGTAGTATTTTGCAATCTCATAATCGTTGCTTCGATTAACGACAAAAGCCGCCTCGCCCCGATAATCCGGAGTAACAAGCATTGTGCCGAGACCCTTGCATATTTTTTCAACCGTAAAAGCATTTCGCTCGGCTTCTTCTTTTGAATAAACTAATATCGGCTTCATATTTTCCTCATTATTTCCTCAAAAATCAGCGGCGCAATGTCAACGCCCGAAGTGTGCATAATGTTGATAATATGTGCGTTTGAATTAACCTCGCAAATCGTGTCGCCGTTCATAATATCAACTCCGCCGAATGTCAGCCCAAGCTCCCTGCAAGTCGTTACGGCAAGGGCTTTTTCGTACTCGCTCGGCGTGTATTCAAACGCAATACCACCGTTTGTGATATTCGAGCGAAAGTCGTTTTCATTTTTGCGCTTCATAGCCGCAACAACTCTGTCGCCCACTACCTCAAGCCTCATGTCCTCGCCGCCGCATTCGATATATTCCTGCAACAAAAACGGCTTGCCGTTAACATATTTCATAACATCTGCAACGTTGTTGCACAAATGCACCTGCTCACCGAACGAGCCGAAGCACTCCTTAAAAACAAGCGGAAAGCCTAGCACTTCCCCTGCTTTTTCGACAAATTCCGTATAATCCGTATCAAAAAACGAAAGCGGCGCAGGTATCGTTTTCGGCTGTCTAACCTTATTTTCAAGCGCAAGATATGTTTTCATTTTATCGTCACAAAGTTCAATTGAACGAGCGGAATTGAAGACAGGTATTCCTTTGTTTTCCAGCATTTTTGCGCAGTTAATATCCTTGTCCCAAAACAGTACAAAATCGGGATTTTCCTCATCGAAAATAAGTTCAAAATTTGTGCGAAGTCTCAAATCAATATTCATTTTTTCGGCACTCGAAATCAAATGAGAGTGAAGCTCGCTGAATTTTTCACCCGATAAATAGTGATTAACTGCCAAAAAGCCCGTCATTTTGTCACCTCTTTTTATATACATCATAAATATTGTACCATTCTGCCTTGAAAAATTCAACGATATATTGTATAATAATTACTCGCAATGTTATTATTAATAATATAGGAGTAATCAAATGACAGAATACAAGCTGAAATACGGATGCAACCCTAATCAAAATCCTGCAAGAATTCATATGGACGGCAAGGAGCTTCCCTTTACCGTTCTCAACGGAGCCGCAGGATATATCAATCTGCTTGACGCTTTCAACTCGTGGCAGCTCGTCAAGGAGCTCAAGGAAGCAACCGGACTTCCGTCTGCCGCAAGCTTCAAGCATGTTTCACCGGCAGGTGCGGCAGTTGCTCAGCCCTTGAGCGAAACAGACAGAAAGGTTTGTATGGTTCCCGACGGTCTTGAGCTTTCGCCTATCGCACAGGCTTATGTCAGGGCAAGAAGCACCGACAGACAAAGCTCGTTCGGTGATTTCGTTGCTTTGTCCGACGAGTGCGACGAATCAGTTGCACAGTTTCTTATGAAAGAAGTAAGCGACGGTATTATCGCTCCGTCATACAGCGAAAAGGCGCTTGAGTTGCTTAAATCAAAGCGCAGAGGCAACTTCCTCATTATTCAGATTGACGCCGATTATGTTCCCGAAGAAATGGAAACAAAGCAGGTTTTCGGCATTAAGTTTGAGCAAAAGAGAAATAATGCAAAAATCACTATGGAGCTTTTCGACGATATGCCGACAAAGGTTAAGGACATTCCCGAAATAGCAAAAATCGACCTGCTCATTTCTATGATTACCCTTAAATATACACAATCAAATTCAGTTGTTTACGCACAGGGCGGACAAACTCTCGGCGTAGGCGCTGGTCAGCAAAGCCGTATTCTCTGCACAAGAATGGCAGGCTCAAAGGCTGATATGCTTTGGCTTAGAAGAAACGAAAAGGTGCTTAATCTTCCGTTTATCGACGGTATTCGCAAATGCGACGCCGACAACGCAATCGACCTTTACATAAGCGACGATTACGAGGAGCTTCTCGCAGACGGCGTTTGGCAGAGATATTTCACATCAAAGCCCGAACCGTTTACTGCCGAAGAAAAAGCAGCTTGGCACGAAAAGATGGACAATGTTGCACTCGGCTCCGACGCATTCTTCCCCTTTGAAGACAATATCGAGCGTGCTGTTAAGTCAGGCGTTAAGTATATTGCACAGCCGGGCGGCTCGGTAAGAGACGAAAATGTTATTGAATGCTGCGACAAGTACGGCATTGCAATGGCTATGACAGGCATTAGACTTTTCCACCACTAATTTACAAAAAGCAATCATTGGGATTGTTGAATATACAAGAATATAATTTCCAATCATTCTAAGGAGAAAAATTATGATTAGAGCAATTGTAGGAGCAAACTGGGGCGACGAGGGTAAAGGTAAAATTACCGATATGTTCGCAGAAAAAAGCGACATTGTTATTCGTTTTCAGGGCGGTGCAAACGCAGGCCATACAATCATCAACGAGCATGGCAGATTTGCGCTTCACCTTATGCCGTCGGGCGTTTGCTATGACCACACAACCTGTATTATCGGCAACGGCGTTGCGCTTGACATAAACAAGTTTATTAATGAGCTTGAGGATGTAAAAAAAGCAGGCCTTAATCCGAAATTGCTTGTCAGCGACAGAGCGCAAATCCTTATGCCGTACCACATTTTGCTCGATACATACGAGGAGGAAAGACTCGGCAAGAACGCTTTCGGCTCAACAAAAAGCGGTATCGCACCGTTTTTCAGCGACAAGTACAGCAAAATCGGTATTCAGGTAAACGAGCTTTTTGACGACGAAACATTAAAGGCAAAGCTTTCCAACATCTGCACGCTCAAAAACCTTACTCTTGAGCATATTTATCACAAGCCGCTTCTTGACGAAAACGAGCTTTTTGAGACCTGTGTTGAATACAGAGAGAAAATTGCGCCGTTCGTTTGCGATACTCATAAATATCTTACAGACGCAATCAAGGAAGGCAAAAATATTCTTCTCGAGGGTCAGCTCGGAACACTTAAGGACCCCGATTTCGGTATCTATCCGATGGTTACTTCGTCGTCTACTCTTGCAGGCTACGGCTGTGTTGGTGCAGGTATTCCGCCTCATAAGATTGACGATATCGTTGTTGTAACAAAGGCATATTCCTCCGCTGTCGGCGCAGGCGAATTTGTATCGGAAATCTTCGGAGACGAAGCACAGGAGCTTCGTATTCACGGCGGCGACAAGGGTGAGTTCGGTGCAACAACAGGCAGACCGAGACGAGTAGGATGGTTCGACTGCGTTGCTTCAAGATACGGTATTGAATGTCAGGGGGCAACACAGGTTGTTATGACTGCGCTCGATTGTCTATCATATCTTGAGGAAATCAAGGTTTGCACGGCTTACGAAATCGACGGCGAAATCACTAAGGACTTCCCGACAACTCCAACTCTCAAAAAAGCAAAGCCTGTTCTCACAACTCTCAAAGGCTGGCATTGTGATATCAGAGGAATTAAAGACTTCAATAAGCTTCCGCAAGAAGCACAGGACTATGTTAAGTTCATTGAAAACGAGCTTGGACATAAAATCAATATGGTTTCAAACGGTCCCGAGCGTGAAGCAATTATGTTCAGAGATTAACGAAAAAACTCAATATCCATTACCAAACGGCTTTCCATTTGCGAAAGCCGTTTTTCATTTTTACTTACAAACCAACAAAGGGGACGGTTCCTCTCGGTGGTTTTTCGCTTCGAAAACCCCATAAATACTGCATTTTTAACTTTTATAGAAATTTAAAAACCACCAAAGGGAACCGTCCCCTTTGGTGGTTTGATGATTTTTCAAATCAACATTATCTCTTTCTGACTATAAATTCGCCCAATCCTGTAAATAGCATAATTTGTCTAACTGACAACCCGCATTTTTTGAATCGATCAATCAATTCTTCTTGTTCTCCTCGAGGTAAAGCCTTAAACTCTGTAATGCTATCGCATTTAGATAACGCTTTGATTATTCTCTCTGCTTCCTCGTCTATAATTTTCTTTTGTTCGTTTTCAACATATTCAATGTGGACAACATCGTCATACTGCTTATGAAATTCAACAAACCTGTCAATATCAAAATCTTTTAATATGTCCTCACAATCAACAAGAGCGCCCGAACCGAAATATTCATTATAGCTGCTGAATTTGTATTCTTCACAGCTTGCGACCATTTTTGCTTTCACAGGATTACAATGTATGTATCTCAATGCAGATAAAAAATATTCGTCATTATCAACCGGCTCGCTCTTATATCTATCTTGAAACAAGTGGCCAACTCTTTGATATTTTGCATTGAACCAATAGACATATCTGCTACCAATACGCTTAACAATCAAATCAATGTTTTCATCACCCTCTTGAAGTAACAGATGAACATGATTTCCCATTAAACAATAAGCATACAACTTAAATCTGCTTATTTCCTTGCAATCCTTTAAGGTTTTCAAAAAACGTCTGCAATCCTCATCATCTATAAAAATTTTTTCTTTGTTAATACCACGAATCATAATATGGTATACTCCGGTTTCGCTCTTTCGCCTTGCACATCTTGGCATAAAAATCACCCTGTATAACAATACCATTTTTCAACTCATTTGTCAACTATAACCACCAAAGGGGACGGTTCCTATCGGTGGTTTTTCGCTTCAAAAACCGCATAAATACTGCATTTTTAACTTTTATAGAAATTCAAAAACCACCAAAGGGAACCGTCCCCTTTGGTGGTTTACTTTTTTAAGCCAAAAGCCGACTTGACACAACAAAGGGGACGGTTCACCTGACTCTATTTTCTGGAAGTTGTTTTGTTTATACGAATGGGTAAATTATTACCTTGAAATCATCGCCGTTTCATTATATAATATAAAATATGAAACAGCGTAAAAAATTGAGCACACTTAGGAAAATAAAATCAAATAACAACGAGGCGTTTTTTCTCGTAATCCGTGGTCTTGAAGTAGGTATCTTTGCAGGCCTTGTTTCCGTGCTGTACCGTTACCTTTTATCCTTTGCCGAAAGCGGACTTGAGCATGTTCTCGAATACGTTGCAAATAATCCTTTGCGCATAACCCTCTGGCTGATACTGCTTGCGGTACTCGGCGTTTTCGTATACTTCGTTAACAGGTTTGAGCCTGACGCTTCGGGCTCTGGCATTCCGCAGGTCAATGCCGAAATCAAGGGCAGGCTCAACCCAAGCTGGTGGAGAGTTATCCTTGCAAAGCTCATCGGCGGCACTACTGCCGTTTTCTCCGGACTTTCACTCGGCAGAGAGGGTCCGTCCGTTCAGCTCGGCGGTATGGCGGCGAAGGGTGTTGCGAAGATAACAAAAGCCGACAAGACGACCGAGCTTCGTATGATTTCCTGCGGCGCAGGTGCAGGTATGGCGGCGGCGTTTAATTCGCCTCTTGCCGGCACAATGTTCGTTATGGAGGAAATTCATCACTCCTTCGACAGAAACATTCTTTGTATGGGTATAGTTTCGACCGTTGTTGCGGACTATGTGTCAAAGCTGTTTTTCGGTCAAAATACAATATTCAACTACACAACCGTAACTTTTCCTCTAAGGCATTACTGGATACTGATTTTGCTCGGAATACTCATAGGTCTTTGCGGCGTCGGATATACAAAAATTATGCTCAAGTCGCAGGAGCTTTACAAAAAGCTGACGAAAATCCCTCAGTACATAAAGCTTCCGATAGTTTTCGTAATCAGCGGCGTAGTCGGTCTTGTGCTTCCGCAGGTGCTTTGCGGCGGTCACAGTATGGTGTCTTATCTTATCAACGAACGCCCTGATGTCGGCACAATGTTCTTTTTGCTTGCGGCAAAATTCATATTCGGTGCTTTATGCTTTGCGTGCGGAGCGCCCGGCGGAACGCTTTATCCACTTTGCGTTTTGGGAACTTATTTGGGTGCGGCGTTCGGCAGTATCATAATAAATTATACAGGTTTACCCGACGGACTTTGGGAGGAATTTGCCGTAATCGGTATGGCGGGCTTCTTCTCCGCTACTGTAAAAAGTCCGATTACAGGTATTGTTCTTGTTTTTGAGCTGACAGGCAATATGAACAATCTGCTTCCGCTTGCAACCGTTGCGCTCATAAGCTACGCAGTTTCAAATATGCTCGGAAGCGAGCCGATATACGAAGCGTTACTCGGCAGACTATCGGGTAAAGAGGGCTTGACGCCCTTTAAGTCAAGCAGTGAAAAGGTAATAAAATCCTATGTCATTCCCACCGGAAGCGACCTTGACGGTAAAAAAATCAAGGAGGTTGAGTGGGGACGGCACGCTCTTATTATAACTGTTGAACGAGGAGAGGAAAGCATAACGCCCAACGGCGACGTTGTGCTTCAAGGCGGCGATGAAATCGTATTTTTTGTTTCTCAAAGAAAGCTCGACAAAACCTGCGAGCATCTGGACGAATTGTTTGAAGAGCAATACAAACCCCATTCAATAACAAAACAGGAAAAGCTATGAACTTTACAACAGACTCAACCGTAATACGAGACGAACACGGCAGACAACGTATCTTCAGAGGATTGAACATCTGCTTCAAAAAGCCGTACAGTGATGAAAAAATCGACAGATTTCTCACAGGCTATCTGAACGTACTTAATAATTCCGGCGCAAACATTGTGCGATTGGGAATTACTTGGGAAATGCTTGAGCCGAAGCAAAATCAAAAAAACGACGGGCTTATCAAAATCCTGCACAGCTTCGTAAAAAACTGCGAAGAAAACGGCGTTTACGTTATGCTTGATATGCATCAGGATTTGTTTAGCAGAAAATTCTGCGGCGACGGTATGCCGTCTTGGGTAATAGACAAAAGGATTTTGCCGAAAAGATATATGGCAATTTGGGCAGAGGGATATTTTTATCTCGATTGCGTTCAAAAAGCCTTCAATGATTTTTGGCGCAACAAAAACGGCGTCTTGGACAAATTTACGGATATTTGGAAATGGTACCGTTCGCAGTTTGACGACTGCAAAAATATTATCGGCAACGACTTTCTCAACGAGCCGTATATTACCGACAACGGCAGAGAGGTATTTTGCAAAATCGCAGACGGCATTGCAAAGGAAAATTACGGCGTTAATCTAAACTGCTCAAAATATTTTGAAAAAAACATTGACCGTATCGGCTTTATAGCAATGGCGACCCGTCTTGCAAAAACGGTTTTGCAAAACGGCGGACCTAAAAAGCTACTAAAATCTGCCGACAACTACGAGCAATTCTCAAGAGTAATTAGCGGTCTTGAAAAATACACCGAAGGCTTCAACCGTGAATATTATCAGCCGTTTATTGACAGTCTTGACGAAGCGGTAACAAGGGACGAGTTCACATTTTTTGAGCACAATTATTACAGCAATCTCGGAATACCGTTTGAAATTAAAGCAAAGAAAAATTACGTTTATTCGCCGCACGCTTATGATATTTTCGTTGACAGCACACTGTATAACGAATATTCCTCGAACAACCGAATTGAGTTCATCACCGACAAAATAAGAGAAAATCAGCTAAAGATGAACGTTCCGGTTATGTTCGGCGAGTGGGGTGCAGGTGCAGGCGGAACAAAGTGGATTGACCATGTTGAATTCGTTATGGATATTATGGAAAAATACCAATGGAGCAATATCTACTGGGGCTATCAATGGTTCAATCCAACCTTTACAAGCCGCATAAACAGACCGTATCCCGTTGCAATCTGCGGCGATATTATCGAATACAAAACCGACAGTAAGGCAAGAGAGTTCACTCTTACCTTTGTTCAAAAAGAGGGATTTGATAATGTTGAAAACGAAATATATATTCCGAAAAAAGGAATTTATCGTTTTTCTGTAAAACCCGGTAAATACACTATTAAGTTGAAGTATTAGGAGAAACACTATGACTTTCAAGGAAAAAATCAATGACCTTATCGGTGATATAACAAATAAGTTTTCGTCTCTTTCTCAAGCAGAAAACAATGATGTTCAGGTAGAAAAGGAAATCAGCGAGGGTATGCCCGCACTTGCAAGACAGGCGGCGGCAGAGGGTACTGTTATGCTCAAAAACGACGGCGTGCTTCCTCTCAATAAAGGTACTGTTGTATCTCTTTTCGGCAGAACCTACAAGGATTATTTCTTTGTCGGCTACGGAAGTGGCGGCGACGTTAACCGTCCGTACAATATTGACATTGCGCAAGGTATTGAAAACTGCGAGGACTTAACTCTCAATGCAAAGCTTCACAATACATATATGACTTGGCGTGAAAAACACCCTGTTTCTCACGGCTACTGGGCACATTGGCCGCTCAGATATGAGGAAATGCCTCTGACAGACGAAATTGTAGGCTCTGCAAGAAAAATCAGCGACACGGCTGTTGTTACTATCGGTCGTTCGTCGGGCGAGGACAGAGACTGCGACCTTGCAAACGGAAGCTATTATCTCCACGATGAAGAAATCGAAATGCTCGATAAGGTCACCTCACATTTTGACAAAGTTATAGTTTTGCTCAACGTGGGAAACATTATTGATATGAGCTGGGTTAAGCACTACGGCGACAAAATCGGCGCAGTTTTGTACGTTTGGCAGGGCGGTATGGAAAGCGGAAACGCCGTTGCAGACATACTTTGCGGCAAGGCTTGTCCGTGCGGAAAGCTCACGGATACTATTGCAAAAGCATACGAGGATTATCCGTCGTCGGCGCAGTTCGGCAACAAAAAGGTCAACGAATACACCGAGGATATTTTTGTCGGCTACCGTTATTTTGAAACCTTTGCGCAGGACAGAGTTCTTTATCCGTTCGGCTTCGGTCTTTCCTACACCGATTTTGAGATAAAAACAAACGGCGTTACCGCAGACGAAAACGGCTTTTCACTCGACGTCACAGTTACAAATACGGGACAATATTCAGGTAAAGAGGTTGTTCAGCTTTATCTTTCAAAGCCTTGCGGAAGGCTCGGCAATCCCGCAAGAGAGCTTGTCGCATTTGCAAAAACAAAAACGCTTGAATGCGGTGAAACACAGGATTTATCGCTTTATGTCGATATGTACAGCCTTGCTTCATACGACGACTGCGGTGCAACAAACAATGCAAATTCCTATGTTATCGAAGCCGGCGAATACGCCTTTTATCTCGGAAACAGTGTGCGTGACGCAGAAAAGGTTCACTCCTATTTCCACGAAGAAACAACGCTTTGGGAACAGCTAAAGCAGGTTTGCGCCCCGAAATATGACTTCAAAATCTTCAAAGCAGAGGAAATCGACGGCAAGACAGTGCTTTCAACAAAATCGGTTGCTAAGGAAAAGTACGATATGGCAACACGAATTTTGAACAATATCCCCGAAGATATTGAGCAGACAGGCGACAGAGGAATTAAGCTTGACGACGTTAAAAACGGCAAGGCGACTATGGACGAATTCGTTGCTCAGCTTGATAATACGGAACTTGAAGCGATAACAAGAGGCGGCTACAAAATGGATAACCCCTTAGGTCCAAAGGGCAACGCAGGCGTTTACGGTGGCGTGCTCGAAAGCCTGCGTGACAAGGGCGTTCGACCGATTGTAACAACAGACGGTCCGAGCGGAATAAGGCTCGTTTCGTGTTGCTCGCTTCTGCCGATAGGCACGCTTTTAGCCTGCTCGTTCAACACCGAGCTTGTAACAGAATTGTACAAAATCATCGCAAAGGAAATGAAGAAAAAGGGCAGCGACGTTTTGCTTGCTCCGGGTATGAATATTCACAGAAATCACCTTTGCGGCAGAAACTTTGAATACTTCAGCGAGGATCCGTATTTAAGCGGAAAAATGGGTGCGGCGAGCGTTTTGGGTATTCAGTCCGATGGCGGCTCGGCGTGTCCGAAGCACTTTGCCTGCAACAATCAGGAGCTTTGCAGAAACACCAACGACAGCCGTTTGAGTGAAAGAGCGCTTCGTCAAATTTATCTCAAGGGCTTTGAAATCTGCATAAAGGAAAGCAAGCCTAAAAACATTATGACCTCGTACAACAAAATCAATGGTGTTTGGTGTCATTACAACTACGACACCTGCGTTACCGTTTTAAGAAACGAATGGGGCTACGAGGGTAACGTTATGACCGACTGGTGGATGAAACCGTCGAAGAGCATCGAATTCCCGAAGCTCAAGGATCAGGCATATCGTGTGCGCTCGGGCGTTAATCTGCTTATGCCGGGCGGCGACAGAGTAACAAACGAAAAGCCCGACGGCACACTCCTTGCAACTCTCGGCAAGCCTTACGGCATAACGCTCGGCGAAATTCAGCAAAGCGCAAAATGGATTTTGAAATCGGTTATCGATATTGAAAAATAATCAACACAGGAGATGCGTTCCCGTGTGTCATTTATTTGTTAATACAGGCTCCCCTTTTAATGAAATAAAGGGGAGCTGTCACGAAGTGACTGAGGGGATAAAAGACCAAAACAAAAAGGAAAACATATGAAAATTTTTAAGAACCGCGGAGACATATATATTTCTAAATCCGATTACAAATCGAGCAAGGAGGAGCGAATACTTCTCATACTGCTCGCTTTGATAGTCGTTTTTACCGTTGTGTTTTTTGTGATTTTGAACAGCAAATACTCCTCGGTTAAGGAATTTTTCGGCAGTGACGACGTTACGACAACGCAGATTGTCGAGGAGGTCGGCGAGGAATTGCCCGAAATATCGGGAAGAAAGAATTTTCTCATTTTTGAAACCGACTCTGCGCAGTCCGACATTCATTATATTTTTCTCATTCAGGCTGACAGAGATAATCTGTCCTACAAGGTATGCTCTCTGTCGCCCGATATGAAGCTTGACGGCGAGACGATTTATTCGATTTTTTCAACAGGCGGCGGTGCATCGCTTCAAACAAAGCTGACGTCGTTTTTAGGAATTAACATAGATTATTACGCCGCCTTTACGAGCGACAATTTCACTCAACTTGTCAACAAATTAGGCGGCTTTGAGTACACGTCGGACGAGGCTATTAAGTACGACAATGCAAAAAACAAGAACGATACCTATTCCGTTCGTATCAAAAAGGGTACTCAAAGGATATCGGGAACGGAGCTTTCCGAACTTTTAAGATATTACAGCGAGGATAATACCGACTACGAAAAAGCAAACCACATTATGCTTTATGCTCTTGTAAATCTCATAAACGAAGATAATTTAGAGGATTCGCAGGCTTTGTTCAGATTGTTCATCAATTCTGCAACAACAAATATTACCGTGCGTAATTTCCAAGACGGCTATGACGCACTCAATATTTTCAGCCGAAAAAACAGCGAAATAACGGTTTACGCCCCTATTATATCAATCGACAGCGAAAAGAATATCACTCCCGAAGCAATGCGGGAGGTCAAGGGCTATTTCAGTGAATAACACAAGCGAGGTGCTTTATGATAACACAGGAAAACAAACAAATAATAATGAACGCCGTGCGTGACATACTCAAGGCGGTAGGCGAGGACGTTGAGCGTGAGGGACTTTTGGAAACTCCGAAAAGAGTTGCAAATATGTACGAGGAGCTTTTTTCGGGACTCAACGACGACCCGAAGCAGCACTTAAAATTGTTTGATGAAAAATCAAACGACGAAATGGTAATCGTAAAGGATATTCCGTTTTCGTCGATGTGCGAGCATCATTTACTCCCCTTTGTCGGCAAGGCTCATATTGCTTATATTCCCGCCGATAACAAGATTATCGGGCTTTCAAAATTTGCAAGAATTGTCGATAATTTTGCAAAAAGACCTCAGGTACAGGAGCGTCTTACCTCGGATATTGCAGATTTTCTTGATGAAAATCTAAAGCCGAAGGGCGTTGCGGTTATTATCGAAGCGGAGCATATGTGTATGAGCATACGAGGTGCAAGAGCGTCAGGCTCAAAAACGCAGACATCGGCGCTTCGAGGAATGATGAAAAGCGACGCAAGAACAAGAGCAGAGGTGTTGTCGTTATTAACAAAATGATTTGGAAATGCACAAATAAGAAAATAAATTATTCCGAAAAGCCTATAATTATGGGCATTATCAACGTCACGCCCGACAGCTTTTCGGACGGCGGAGACTATTATGATACCGAAAGTGCCGTGGCTCACGCCTTAGAGCATATCAAAAACGGAGCTGATATTCTCGACTTCGGTGCCCAAAGCACACGACCGGGGCACGTTCCGATAAGCGCCGATGAGGAAATACAAAGGCTTTCGGACGTTCTGAAAAAAATCAGACCGCTTTGCAATTTACCAATAAGCGTTGACACGTATTACCCCGAGGTTGCGGCTGCGGTTATTGAGCTTGGTGCAGACATAATCAACGACGTAAGCGGCGTAATAAATCCCGAAATGGCACGGATTATTAAGCAAAGCGGCGCAGGTTGGGTGATTATGCACAACGGTGACGGCGGCGTTAATGAGGTTAAGTCGTTTTTTGACAGCAGTATAAAGGAATGTGAACGCCTCGGAATTGACCAAGCGCAGCTTTGTCTTGATATGGGTATCGGCTTCGGAAAAACGAGACCGCAGGATTTGGAGCTTATCGCCGGCGTAAAGCATTACAAAAAGCAGGGATATCCTCTGCTTCTCGGCACAAGCAGAAAAAGAGTTATAGGCGAATACAGTCACCAAAGCGACCCAAAAATGCGAATTTTCGGCAATATAGCGGCTGACACCTGTGCAATTCTCGGCGGTGCAAATATCTTTCGTGTTCACGACACAGTCAGTGAAGCTCAGGGCATTTATATGGCTTATGCGCTCAAAGAGGCTTATGAAAAAATTGAAAACGGAGCAAAATAATATGGACAAAATTTCAATTAAGGGCTTGCGCCTTTTTGCCTATCACGGCGTAAATCCCGAGGAAAAGCGTGACGGTCAGGAATTCATTATTGATTTGGATTACTATGTTGACATAACAAAGGCGTGCCATCTTGACGATTTGTCCGACACGGTAAGCTATGCAAAGGTTGTAAAGACCGTCCGTCGTGTGTTTACCGCCGAAAAATATGACCTTATTGAGCGTGCGGCTCAGGTTATCGCCGACGCCGTGCTTGAAGAATACGAAAGCATATTCAAGCTCGAAATCACATTAAAAAAGCCCAATGCACCTATTAATGCCGATTTCGACTATGTCAGCGTGACTATCGTTCGAGAAAGATAAATTTTGAAATAAAAAAAGAAAAAAGGAAATAATAAAAATGGAATATGTCTTGTCAATGGGAACAAATATAGGCGACAGAAAGCAAAATATCGAAAAAGCCATTGAGTCTATAAACAGTATTCCCTATACAGATGTAATTAAATGCTCAAAAATTTATGAAACAGAGCCTGTCGGTTATGCAAGACAGGACGATTTTTACAATGTTGCACTTCTTGTAAGCAGTGAATTTGAGCCTCACGAAATGCTCGGTCTTTGTCTCGGAATTGAAGCAGGCTTCGGCAGAAAAAGAGGTATCAAAAACGGTCCGAGGATTCTCGATATCGACGTAATTTTTGCCGAAAATGAAAAAATTGACACAAAAAATCTCGAAATTCCGCATCCGAGATATAACGAACGACGCTTCGTTTTGGAGCCGATGCTTGATATTTTTCCGAGCGGCATCGCTTACGGAATAGATTTTAAGCAATACATACAAAAAATTGACGGTCAAGGCGTTCGTGC
>CAMFQI010000007.1 GCA_945980015.1 uncultured Eubacterium sp.
TTGTTTCACTCGGCGACAGAGCAGTTTTTAAGAGAAGCTTTGTTTCGCTTTTAGGAACTCAGGTGTCCTCAGGATGCCTTGATAACAGAGCGGGAGTTTGTGCGATTTTGAATACTCTTGACAGGCTTAAGAAGGTTGATGCAAAAATAACCGTTATGTTCTCCTCGCAGGAGGAGGTTGGAACAAGGGGTGCAAAAACAGGTGCTTTCGGTGATATTTACGACGAAGCAATAGTTGTTGATGTGTCATTCGGTTATTCGCCTCTTTGCAAAAAATCAGATTGCGGTGAAATGGGCAAGGGAGCAATGATTGGCATATCTCCGATTCTCGATAAAAACGCCGGCGTAAAAATGAAAAGCGTTGCTCAAAAAAGCAATATAGCTTATCAGCTTGAGGTTATGGGCGGAGGTCATACAGGAACAAACGCCGATGTAATAACCATAAGCCAAACAGGTATAAAGACCTCTCTGCTTTCTATTCCGCTTAAATATATGCACTCTCCGGTGGAGGTTGTTGATGTTAAGGATATAGACTCAGTAAGCGACCTCATTGTCGGTTATATCAAGGAAAGTGTAGGTGATTGCAATGCTTAAAGCTCTGTGTCAGCTGAATTCAACCTCGGGCGACGAAAACGCAGTACGTGATTTTATTATCAGTGAAATAAAGGATTACTGTAAATATGAGGTTGATAATTTAGGCTCGGTAATCGCATATAAAAAGGGCAAAAAAACTCCTGAAAAAACTGTCAGCATAAACGCTCATATGGACGAGGTCGGCTTTATTGTTACAGGCATTACAGAAGATGGCTATTTGCGTTTTTCAACTGTAGGCGGTATTGACAGCCGTGTTTGTCTTGATAGGCTTGTAACGGTCGGACGGAATAATGTAAGCGGCGTCATAGCAGATAAGGCGTTTCATCTTTTAAGTGCCGACGAAAAAAGTAAATGCCCCGATTTTGACGGTCTTTTGATTGATATTGGAGCCGGCTCAAAGGAACAGGCTGAAAATGTTGTTAATGTCGGTGATTTTGTATATTTTGTAAGTGATTACGTTGAACTCGGTAACGGTTTCATAAAATCAAAGGCACTTGATGACCGTATCGGTTGTATGCTTATGATAGAGCTTATTAAGTCCGATTTGGAGTACGATACCGTATTTTGCTTTAACGTTCAGGAAGAGGTTGGACTTCGTGGCTCAAAATGTACCGCTCATAGAGTGAACGCCGATGTTGCCGTTGTATTGGAAGCGACTACTGCCGCAGATTTGTGCGGAGTTACAGGCTGTGACAGAGTTTGCGTTTTAGGTAACGGTCCTGTTGTATCCTTTATGGATAGGTCAACGATTTATGATAGAGGTCTTTTTGATTTGGCTTTCAGCGTTGCAAACGATAACGGCATACCTATTCAAACAAAAACCGCAGTTGCAGGCGGCAACGACGCAGGCGCAATTCAAACTGCGGGAAACGGCGCAAGGGTAATTGCAATATCCCTGCCTTGCCGCTATATCCACTCAGCAAACAGCGTTGTTAAAATGGAAGATATAGAGAATACAAGAAAATTGTTAAAGGAATTACTACCGAAATTATATGATTGAAATTATTGAAGGCTTTGACGAGCTAAAGGAATGGAACAAAAGGGATTTATATTCAATAAGGATATTTGCTCTACTTAAATCCTATGGAACCTCCTATAATTTTGCAACATTTTACCGCCAAATCATTAACGGAAAAATTACCGCAATTATTTCAAGGCTCGATAATGACATAACTCTCGCTCTTGACGGTGACTTTGATAATGCCGAGCTTGTAAGATTTTTTTGTATAACAGGTCACGCTTCGATTTTATGCCCGAGTGAATTCCAATTCGGCGCAAAGTTCGACGAGGGCGCAATTATGCAAACGAATAAAAAAATGAATTTACCGACTGTCGAAGCGACTGTTGACGAATATCCGAAGCTTATGGATTTGTATAATTTTATTGACTACGAAAATCAGGACTTTAAGTCGTGGTATGTTGATATAGGCCACAGAGTAAGGCATAATACGGCAAAGGCGTATACACTCAATGTCGACGGTTATATTGTCTCAAGCGGAATACTGTCCTCGATTTATGACGATAAGGCGGTTTTGTCCGCAGTTCGCACACAGGATGAATTTCGCAATATGGGTTATGCAAGCTTCCTTGTGTCTTATATCTGTAATGATGTCAAGGGCAGCGTCTATCTTATGAGAGAGTCGAATATGAACGAGAGCTTTTACAGTAGACTCGGCTTTGAAAATATCGGAATTTGGAGAATGTACAGATGAATCCTTTTTTTGAAATTGATGAAAAAATTGAAGAGTATTCAAAAAACGCTATGCAAAAAATCAAGGGCGTCTTTGAGGATATTGACGATATAACGCAGTATAATCAGCTTAAGGTACAAAAGGCATTTATTGATAATTCAATCAGCGAAAGCCATTTTGTGTCTTCAACGGGATATGGCTACGGCGACAGAGGACGTGAAACACTTGATAGGGTGTGGGCGCAGGTTTTCGGTGCTGAGGACGCACTTGTTCGTCATAACTTTACCTGCGGCACTCATACACTTGCTACTGCACTTTTCGGCGTTCTTCGTCCAAATGACAAAATGCTGTGCGTAACCGGAACACCGTATGATACTATTCATAACGTTATAGGTATTTCCGGTGAGGGTATGGGCTCTCTCAAGGATTTCGGCGTTTCTTATGATGAAATACCGCTTAAAGACGGCAAGCCCGATTTGTCCGCTATTGCTAACGCCGTTGATGAGAGTGTAACTATGGTTTATATTCAACGAAGCAGAGGATATGATCTTCGTCCTTCGCTGACAGTTGAAGAAATAGGCGAAATAGTTAATGTTGTAAAACAAAAAAATCAAAACACAATAGTGATGGTTGATAACTGCTACGGCGAATTTACCCAAAAAATCGAACCTACACAGGTCGGCGCAGATTTAATTGCAGGCTCGCTTATAAAAAATGCAGGCGGCGGTATTGCGAGAACCGGCGGTTATATTGCCGGCAGAAGCGATTTGGTCGAAAAATGCGCATATCGTCTTACTACTCCCGGTCTCGGCAAGGAGGTCGGCTGTACTCTCGATATGAACAGAGAGTTATTTATGGGTCTTTTCTTTGCACCTCATATTGTCGGTGAAGCCCTCAAAAGCGCTGTTTACATATCGGCATTATTTTCCGATTTAGGCTACGATGTTACACCGAAGTATAATGAAAAAAGAGGCGATATTGTGCAATGCTTGGGACTTGAAAATGAGGAAAGCCTTGTTGCCTTTTGTCAGGGTATTCAAAGCGGAAGCCCTATTGATTCCTTTGTTTTGCCTGAGCCTTGGGATATGCCGGGCTATGACAGTAAGGTCGTTATGGCTGCAGGTGCCTTTACACTCGGCTCGTCTATTGAGCTTTCGGCAGACGCCCCGATAAGAGAACCGTTTTATGCCTGGATTCAAGGCGGACTTAATTTTCACTCTGCAAAGATATGTGCAATGCTTGCCGCACAGTCAATGCTCAAAAAAGGATTGTTGAAGAATGGAAAATAATTTTAAGGGTATTTCGCCCGAAAGCATTGAGCTTTTGTGCATTAATCGTTTTAATGATTCAAAGCCGTTTTATGAGGAACATAAGGAAGAGCTAAAGCAAAATATTACAGTACCTCTTCGTCAAATGGTTATTGATATGTCGGAACTTATGCTTGATATTGACGAAGAAATGTATCTTGACCCTGTTCGAGTTGTATCACGTATTCACCGTGATACACGAGGCAACCGCTCAAAGATTAAGTACAGGGAAAATATGTGGGTGTTCTTCAGGAGATACAAAAAGAAATATCCGAGTGCACCGTTTTATTATTTTCAGTTTTTTCCAAACAGCTTTGATTACGGACTTGTCTTTTGGACGTGGAAGGCTTCCGATTTTCGTGTTGTTCATAAGCTTATTATGGAAAATCAAGATGAATTCAGAGGCGCGTTGAAATCCTGCGAGCAGGCAGGACTTGTATTTGAGTGTCGTGATTACTACAAAAAAGAGCTTTATCCAAATGCACCCGACGATTTGAAGCCGTATCTTTTAGCAAAGAATTTCAGCTTTACCTACAGGGATTTTAATATTCTTAATATGAACACTCCCTCGCTTATTGATGAAATGCGACTTTGCTTCGATATAGCACGACCTATGTACGATTTTATGCTCAAGGCTTACTGTATAATGCTTGATGAGGGAATGATAAAGCCGGAGGAATAATTATGCTCAAGCTTGTATTAGGCAGAGCGGGAAGCGGCAAAACAGAATATGTGTTCTCGTCAATAAAAAAGCTTGTTGAACAGGGTGAGGATAATATACTTCTTCTCACACCCGAGCAATTTTCGTTTGTCAGCGAGCAGAGACTTCTTCGTGATTTAGGCGAGAGCAAAATAAACTGCGTCCAAAATATGTCGTTTTCCGGACTGTCAAAGGAAATTTATAATATTTACGGAAAAAATCCCTTACCTATTTTGTCTAAGGGTTCAAAGGCTGTCGTATTTAAGGCGGCCTGTTTGCTTTGCCGTGATGAATTAGATGTTTTTCAAAAAAATATCGACAATATAGCATTTATCAATTCCGCTATAGAAATTTATGACGAGCTGAAAACCTGCCGAGTAAGTCAAGGTGATATTCAAAGAGCAATTGAAAATGTTAATAAGCCGCTTCTTTCTCAAAAGCTTTGCGATATTTCAAAAATAATTAATTCCTATGATAATCTAATTAAGGACAAATATTTGGACAGCGCCTGTGAGCTTACAAGCCTGTATGAAAAAATAAAGGACCTTGATTATTTTGTCGGCAAAACTGTGTTTATTGACGGATTTGCAGGCTTTGCGGCTCAGGAATATAAGATTTTGGAGGTTGTTTTGAAGCAGGCAAAGAGCGTTACTGTTACTTTTTGCTCCGACTCCTTCAACAACTCCGATAAATATGATTTGTTTTCCTATGTTAACTCAAACATCAGGATTTTATATGATGTTGCATCAAAACTCGGTGTTAGCGTTGAGCAACCGCTAATGCTGACTAATCAGCCTCGATTTAATAACGACGAAATGCGTTATGTTGAAAAGTATTCATTTTCCGATATTAAGAAGCAATTCAGCGATTGCAAAAATGTACATATCTATTCGTCAAAGGGTATTGTTGATGAGTGCAATTATGTTGCACGTAATATCTCAAAGCTTTTAAGACAAGGTATAAAGGCAGGCGAAATTGCCGTTATTTGCAGGGATATGGAAAAGTATCGCAATGAGCTTTCATTCGCTTTTTCAAAGTATAATATTCCGTATTTTAATGACGAACGTCAAAATGTGAGCTGTCAGGTGCTTATTCGATTTGTGTCCTTTTTGCTTCGCATAGTTCAGTATTCATACAGAAGCGACGATATCTTTTCTCTGCTGAAATTAGGTCTTACCTCTCTCGACAGTCAGACTGTTGCAGGGCTTGAAAATTACGCTTTTATGTGGAACATTAACGGTTCAAAATGGAAAAATGCTTTTACACAGTCTCCCTACGGGCTTTCTCCGAGAAATAACGAAAAAGAAGCAGAGCTTCTCTTGGAGCTAAATAAAGGCAGGGAGTATGTAGTAAACATTATTGAAAAATTCAAATTGAAATGCAAAAACGCAACTGCAAAGGATATTTCTGCCGCAATTTATTATTGCCTTTTGGATTTTGAAGCGGACAAGGGTATAAAGCACCTTGCAGTATCTCTTGATAAGGCGGGAAAAACCGCACTTGCCGAGCAGCAGGGAAGAATTTGGGATTTGCTTATGGAAATTTTGAATTCTCTTGCAACAGTATGCGGTGATGAAAAAATATCCGTAAAGGAATATTCAAAGCTTTTCAGACTGATGATTGCAAACGAGGATTTGGGCACATTACCGTCGGGTCTTGATAATGTTCAACTTGGAAGTGCGGATAGAATAAGATGTGATAAGCCCTATGCTACGTTTGTTGTCGGTGCCAATGAGGGTGAATTTCCGAGTAATGTTTTGTCAGGCGGTCTTTTGAGCGACTCCGACAGAACACTGCTTGTTAACAATGACTTTAAGCTTTTTGCCTGCGGAGAAATTCTTAATTCACAGGAAAAATATTATGCCTATATGGCTCTTTCAAGCCCTTCCGATATGCTTTTTGTTTCGTTTAGAAATTCAGCCGAGGACAATCCTGCAAGTGAAATTGTATCTTCCCTTGAAGCAATATTCTCAAAGGAAATTGTTACGTTTCCTGACAATCGTATTAACGTTGATATTCTCGAAAGTACGGACAATGCCTTTGAAATTCTGTCGTCTGATTTTGAAAATGACGCAGATGAATACATAGTTGCATTAAAGCAATATTTCAGCGAGAAATCAGAATATAAAAACCGACTTGAAGCGGTTGAAAGACTTGTTAAAAACGAGCCCGCAGTTATTAAAAATCAAGAGCTTTCACGCCGACTTTTCGGTAAGGATATGTACCTTAGCGCATCTCGTATTGAGGACTATTATAACTGTGCCTTCAGGTATTTTTGCAAATTCGGACTTAACGCTAAAAAACGTACGAAGGCAGAGCTTGACCCTATGCAGACGGGTACGGTTATTCATTATGTTTTGGAAAACATAATTAAAGACTGCGGCTCCGAGTCCATATCAAATATGAACAAAGCTCAGATTTGCGTGCTTGTGAATAAGTATCTTAATGAGTATCTTCAAAATGAGCTGGGAAACACCGATATGCTCAACGAAAGATTTAAGTATCAGCTTTTGCGCCTTTCAAAAATGCTTTATTGTGTTGTTCAAAGATTGAGCGAAGAATTTAGGGTAAGCGAATTTGTTCCTGTGGCTTTTGAGCTTACTATAGGAAACGGAGAAAACGGCGAAAGCGTAAAATCGAAAATTCTTGATTTGCCAAACGGAACACTTCAGCTTAAAGGCGCAATAGACAGAGTAGACGTTTTTGAAAATAACGGCGTAAAATATGTAAGAGTTGTCGACTATAAAAGCGGAACAAAGGAGTTCAATCTTTCCGACATTCTTTACGGCTTGAATCTTCAAATGTTCGTATATCTTTTCACCTTGTGTGAAAGCGACAACGAACTGTCCGGTATTGCTTCTGGCGTACTTTATATGCACAGTGCAAGGAGCGTCTACAATATGAGCCGCAACACAAGTGACGATGAAATCCAAAAGCAAGACAGAAAAGAGTTCAAAATGAAGGGCGTTGTGCTTAATGACAGTGAGCATGAAATTGCACAATATATGGAAAAGGATTTGCAGGAGGTCTTCATTCCCGTTAAGAAAAAGAAGGACGATACGCTGAGCGGAAATATCGTTACATATGAGGACTTAGGAAGAATTTCTAGAAAAATAAACGACCTTATTTATAATATGGGTTGTGCGCTTCATAACGGCTTTATTATGCAAAATCCGATTAATGCAAAAAATCATGACAAAACCTGCGAATACTGTGATTATACTGATGTTTGTATGAATCGAAGAGAAATTGAACTGTCGCAGGCACAGGATTATTCATTTGATGAGGTTTTATCAAAATTAAAGGAGGATGAAGATGCCAAAGTGGACTGAACAACAACAAAATGCTATTGATGCACGTGGCACAAATATCCTCGTAAGTGCCGCCGCAGGCTCAGGTAAAACCGCTGTTTTGGTCGAAAGAGTCGTAAATATGATTACAAAGGAACAAATTCCTGTTGACAGACTTCTTATTGTAACCTTTACAAACGCCGCCGCAGCTGAAATGAGAAGCAGAATTTCTGCAAAGCTCAGTGAAATTATCAGCGAAAACCCGAATGATACAAATGCAAAGCATCAGCTTTCGTTGTTGCCTGGCGCAAAAATCTGTACTATTGACTCTTTTTGCATTAATCTCGTGCGTGAAAACTTTTTCAATTTGGATATTGAACGTGATTTTACAATTATGGATGATTCCGAAAGACAGATTGTAGAGCAAAATGTACTTGACACGCTTATCAGCGAAAAATATGAACAGGGCGACAGTGAGTTTTTAGAGCTTGTCGAAATGCTTTCAAGCTCAAAAAATGACAAGGGTGTTGCATCAACAATTTCGGCTATAAGTAATTTTTTGACCTCGCAGGCATTTTCTGACGCATGGCTTGATAAGGTCTGCGAAATATACGACCCCGATATTCCGCTTGAGCAATCAATTTGCGCTCAGTATGTTTTTGAAGAAACGAAAAGAGTGTGTGCTTATGCTTTTGAGCTTATTGAGAGCAGTCTGTCTTCTCTTTCAAATGATGATGAAATATATGATAAGCTGCTCGATATTCTGAAATCCGATAAAGACGTTTTCAAAAAAATCAATAAAGCGGTTGATGAAAACAATTGGGACGACGCTATGTATTTCGTGAATAATTCATCGTTTGTCAGAATGCCTCAAAAAGCAAGTCCCTATAAGGAAATTGTTGCCAAAAACAGAAGCATTTACAAAAATCTTTTGTCTAAATCGTTAGCGCCTCTTTTCTGTGTTGATACTGCCGACTATCTTGACGACTGCATGCTTTTGTATCCGTTTGTACGGCTTTTGACTCAAACTGTCAGGGAATTTAATATGAGGACGCTTGAAGCAAAAAAAGAGCTTAATTCCTATACCTTTTCGGATATTGAGCATTTTGCTATTAAGCTTCTTGTTCAGGTTGACGAAAACAATAATTACTCAAAAACGCCGCTTGCCTGTCAGCTTGAAAGTGCCTTTGACGAAATTCTTATAGACGAATATCAGGACACAAACGCCGCACAGGATACTCTTTTCAGTATGCTTTCAAACGGTAAAAACAGATTTATGGTCGGCGATATAAAGCAAAGTATTTACCGTTTTCGTCTTGCTATGCCGCAGATTTTCAGCGAAAAAAAGGAAAGCTATGCCGACTATGACGGCGACGAAAAATCCGATAGCTATAAAATTTGTCTGTCTAATAATTTCCGCTCAAGACAGGGAATTTGCGAGCTTGTGAATTTTGTGTTTTCAAAGGTGATGTCGAAAACTGTCGGT
Organism: uncultured Eubacterium sp.; assembly: GCA_945980015.1. GTDB lineage: Bacteria > Bacillota > Clostridia > Oscillospirales > Acutalibacteraceae > Eubacterium_R. The sequence continues at coordinate 9,068 of CAMFQI010000007.1, forward strand.
GGAATTGATTACGGTGTTGATGAACGTTTGAATTTTAATGCGGCATTTGAGCCGTCACCAAATGCGAACGCTGTTCTTGCGCTTATTGAAACGCCGGAGGATGCCGATACCGACGAATACGAGGCTCACCAAATTGCAAAAATGATTATTTCAAAGGTTGAGAGCAAGGAGCAGGTGACCGATAAAAACGGCACAAGGGATATTACATACGGCGACTTTGCAATATTGTTTAGGTCGGTAAAAAACAGGCTTGCCGTTTTTTCAAGGGTATTTGCCGAATACGGCATACCGACTGCCTCCAATAATAAGGTGAACCTATTTTCAAATAACGAAATTGTTATTTTAATAAATCTGCTCCGTGCTGTTGATAATCCTACTCAGGATATTCCGCTTCTTGCAACTCTTATGAGCGTATTTTTCGGATATTCGGCAGAGGATATTGCAAAAGCAAGAGCTGATTACCGTTCAGGCAATCTGTATACCTCTATATCAAAATCAAAGGATTTTGAACGTGTTGTAACAGAGCTTGATACATATAGGCAATACGCCGCTTCAATGAGCGTTGAAAATCTTCTTCGTCAAATTATTTCACAAAGCTCATATCTTTCTGTTATATCGGCAATGGGTAATGCCGAGCAGAGAATTCTAAATGTTATGAAGCTTGTTGATATTGCAAAAAGATTTGACAAGGGCGAAAACGTCGGCTTGACTGCTTTTATACGATATGTCGATAATATAATCAGTAACAATTATGACGTCGAAAGCGCAGTTGTATCAAACATTAACTCAAATGCAGTCAGTATGATGACTATACATCAATCAAAGGGACTTGAATTTCCTGTTTGTATTCTTGCAGGTTCCTGTCATAGATATAATTTTGATGACTTAAAGGGTCTTGTTCAGCTTAACAGCTCGCTCGGTATCGGACTTAAGGGATATAACGAGGATATGCTATATAGATATAATTCGCTTCAATACTCAATTATTAGAGATAAGAACTATTATGAGCTTATGAGCGAAAATTTGAGAGTGCTTTACGTTGCAATTACAAGAGCAAGGGAACAGTTTATTACGGTATATTCAACGTCGTCTGTTCAAAAGAAGGTTGCTTCTCTTTCAAAGAATGTTGTTGACGGTAAGATTTCGCCGAGCATAGTCAAAGGTATGATGTGTGACGGTGATATTATTTTGACAACTGCACTTATGCATAAGGATTGCAAGGTGCTTCGTGATATGTGCGACGATGAAATTAAGGTCGATGCTTATGCCGACTTTGATATGGAAATAGTTTTCCCCCAGTATGAAATAGATGAAAGAGAAGAAGCAAAAGTCTTTGCACAATGCTCGAATGAGCTTGTTGATGAAATAAGAAATAAGCTTTCTTTTGTATATCCCGGGCTTGAAGTTTCATCATTTGCCTCAAAGCGTACTGCTTCCTCGCTTGATAACCGAGAAAATTCTTATGATTATCTCACTTCATCCCGCCCTGCATTTTTGAACAAGGGAAATTTGACATCTGCACAAAAGGGAACTGCAATGCACACCTTTATGCAGTATTGCGACTATAATTCTTCACGAAATGATTTGAATTCTGAAATCAACAGACTAAAGAGCCTTTCTTATCTTGATGATGAACAGGCAGCCTGTCTCAATACCTTAGCGCTTGAAAAATTCTTTAACGGCGATTTTGCCTCAAGAATGTTCAAAAGCGACAAAATATACCGAGAAATTAAGGTTGCTTCCTTTATTCCTGTATGTGATATAGAGAAAACGGATTTTCAAAATCCTGTTCTCGTTCAGGGAATTTCGGACTGCGTTTTTGAGGAAAGCGGCGAGCTTGTTGTAGTCGATTATAAAACCGATAAGGTAGAAAATGAGAATGAGCTTCTCGAAAGATACAGACAGCAGCTTATGTTCTATAAATCAGCCGTCTCAAAAACACTTAAAAAGCCTGTAAAACAGGTGGTTTTGTATTCGTTTTACCTTAATAAAGAATGTATTTATAAATAATTTCAAAAAAACGCTTGCATTTTTAGTCAAACTTTGATATAATTCTTGCGTTATGATATTAAGTGAGGTGAAAGCTATGAAACAGGGAATTCATCCCGATTACCAAACTTGCACAGTTAAGTGTGCTTGCGGTGCAACATTTGAAACAAAGAGCACAAAGGGCGATATGAAGGTTGATATTTGCTCGAAGTGTCACCCATTCTTCACAGGTAAGCAAAAGCTTGTAGATACAGGTGGACGTGTTGAGAGATTCAACAAGAGATTTGCTAAAAAGGGCTAATCAAAATAACGGCAACAGAGTGAATAATTCTGTTGCCTTGTTTTTTATCGGTATTGGGTTTTAATATGGAAGAATACAGAACTGTCGAAAAATTTGGCGAAGACTTTTTTATTGAGAAAAAGTCGAAGTTTATCGGCTACGCCTGTCCTGTTAAAAGCAGACAGGAGGCTGATGATTTTATATCAAAAATAAAAGCGAAGCATTGGGACGCAACTCATAATGTGTATGCCTATACTTTGAGAGAAAACAATATTCAACGCTACAGTGACGACGGAGAGCCGAGCGGAACTGCGGGAGTGCCTGTTCTTGACGTAATACTCAAGGAGGGCTTGGTTGATGTCTGTGTTGTTGCAACGAGGTATTTCGGCGGTACGCTTTTAGGTGCAGGCGGACTTGTGCGTGCATATAGCCACACCTCAAAAATCGGACTTGAAGCCGCCGGAATAATCACAATGGCTGAGTGCTCTATTATGAGCGTTAAGGTTGACTATTCGTTTTATGACAGACTTCTGCTTTTCCTTTCCGATAACGCCTGTAACGTAATAGATACTCAGTTTTCCGACAGTGTAAGCGTGACCTTTTCCCTAAAAGCAGACGGCGTAGAAAATCTTAATTCAAAGCTTACAGACCTGAGCAATGGCAGATATTTTACTAAATTTATAAAAACCGAATTTGCAAAAATTTAAGCAGTAAGGCACCTTTACCTTACTGCTTATATTTTAATATTTTACGAAACTCCGTTTAATTGCTTCCAATGGATTTTGCAATATTCCTTACCGTCTATTGCAGGATACTTTTCGTCGTCAACTCTTGCCGCATTAAGACAATCGTATTCCTCGTTATATGCACATGGCTGTGCGCCGCCCTCATTAATGGCCGGTATGTACGAGTATAAGAAAATACCGACAACAGCGATGATAATAGCAACAGTACCAATCTTTGGCGACACTTTTTTGAACAGCTTTGCAGCGTCTACCTTGTCTAATGCTTTAATTTTGCAAACGAGACAAGCGAGCAAATAGCCCATAACACCTGCGAAAATACCGATAAGCATACCTGCCAAAACGTCTGTAGGATAATGCACCATAAGATAAACTCGGCTCATCATCGTACAAGCTGCAATAATCGGAAGAATAATGCTGAATATTTTTTTGTTGTCCTTTTTGAAGCAAATTGCCAAAGCGGTAGCAATTTCAAATGCACCCGTTGTATGACCTGACGGGAATGAGTAGTCGCTTTCGCTGAGCTTTCCTGCGCCGATATACCAGGTCATATAGTCTCCGACTCCCTGCAAGGTGTTGTACGGTCTTATTCTCAATACCATCGGCTTAAATAACACATTTGTAAGAAGAGTTCCTATGATTATTGCAAAAATCAATGAAAAGCCGTATTTTCTTGTCTTTTTGAAAAAGCAAAGAACTATGCCCAAAATAACAATCGGTATAATGAAATTTTCATCACCGAAGGCGGTAAAGAATTTTGCTACCTGCAAGAATATGTCGTTTTGAATATTTCCGAAAAGGCTGAATATCCAAAGGTCGAAGTTGTAAAACAAGCTGTCGAGCTTATCTCCGATTGTTGCACTTAAAAGAATTAAGTTCATTTGTTTTCCTCCTGTAATAATTTGTTGTTGTATTTTTTATCAATGATTGCCATTGAAATTATTACCAATGTAAACGTCAGCATTGCGCCGAAGGTCACGTCGCTCAAGAAGTGGGCTCCCAAAACAAGTCTTGTGAAAGCGACGGTAATCGTATAAATGAACGCAGTAGCAAAGCATAGCGTATTTTTGCTCTTTAATTTTTCAAAGCAGTAGGGAAGAAGCATAATCAAAAAGCTTACCGCCGCTCCTGCCGTATGACCCGAGGGAAAAGATTTAACCTCATTGCCCTCAGCGAAATTAAAGCCGTTTATTTTGTACCAAGGTGTAAATCTGTCGAAGCTGTCAAGCGTGAGCAGATACCTGAATCTCGGTCTTGCCCATAAGTATTTGCACGCTTCGGTCAAAATTATTTCTCCTGCCATTACGGCTATTCCGGCCCAGGCAAAAACCAGAAGCACTTGTTTTGCACAATTCGGAATTTTTATGTAGGGACTTCCAAGTATGATTATCAAACCAATTCCAAGCCCGAATAATGCGCCGAAAACTAAATTGTTTTCTTCCTTAAAGAGATATTTTGCAAGGTGAAGTCCTAAATATACGCTTCCGCCAAGAGTCGATAATAAACCGATAAGTCTTGTAATAACGCCCTTGCAAAGAGTGAATATAACTGCTCCCGCAAGCGGTAAAACAAGTCTTGCAGGAATTTCACCCGTCGCATAAAACCATAATGAAAATGCGTCCTTTGGATTGTTAAGCGCAATATCAATCTTTAAGTCAAAAAAGGTTGCACAGATTAATGACGCAAAGCAACAGATATAGAAAAAGACTATATGTTTTTTATATTTTTTAAGCATCTTACCACCTCTTTACATAATAT
>CAMFQI010000008.1 GCA_945980015.1 uncultured Eubacterium sp.
TCAACAGTCTACCAGCGTGTCGAAATTTATAATTTGACTTTTTCGACACGCTATGACGAGCAATGCTCGTCGCTACGATTTTTCGCACAAATGAAACGATTTCGTAAGTATTCAAATTATAATCAATCAAACCACAGCACGCCGTAAGGCGTATTTCACTTTGCGATGTCAGTCGCAAAATTTCACATTCACGCAAAGGAATATTTCACACGGCGAAGCCGTATTTCACTGAACACAGGCACCGCCCTGTGTTCTACGCTTTCAATCTGTCTGTTGCTTTTTGGGCGTTGTAATATATTTTTTCTTGGTCAAGGTGCTTAAATTCGCCGTTTTCGTAAAGAATTTTGCCGTTTATCATAGTCATTTTGACCGTGTCTCTGCCGCCGGAATAAACGATATTTTTAGTTATGTTATTAATCGGCTGCATACTTGGTTTGTGCAAGTCGATAACAATTAAGTCGGCTTTCTTACCGACGTCTATTGTATCACAGTCCGCAAGTCCCATACAAAGCGCAGAGCCCTGCGTTGCCATTTTCAAAATTTCATTTGCGTCGGTTGAAGCGGCGTTTTTGTCATTTAGCTTTTGGGTTGCGGCAATCATATACATTTCTCTGAACATATCAAGAGCGTTGTTACTGCTTGCGCCGTCGGTACCAACTGCCAGATTAATTCCAAGGTCGAGCATTTTTGAAACAGGGGCAATACCCGAAGCAAGCTTTGCGTTTGAGCAGGCATTGATAACCGCCCATATACCACGCTTTTTGTATATTTCCAAATCCTCGTCGTCAACCCAAACGCTATGAAAACCACCTCCGCCGAAATTGAAAACACCAAGCTCGTCGAGATATTTAACAGGAGATTTTCCGTTTCTTGATATACAATCGTCAACCTCACTTTTTGTTTCGGACAAATGAGTGAATACGGGCGCTTCGTATTTTTCGGCAAGACGTGACAAGTCACAAATCAGCTTTTTATCGGTTGTGTATTCAGCGTGAAAGCCTAACCTATAGCTTATCAGTTCATCATAATTATTGAACCTATTATAATAATCCTCTACGTTTTCAATGCTTTCCTTAAAATTATTAAGTCCAGGGCACATAACGGTTCTAAAGCCTGCGTCAACACTTGCTTTTGCCATCATTTCGGGAAAATAGTACATATCAAAGCAGGCGCTTGTGCCACCGCTTATATATTCCAAAAACGCAAGCATCGACAGGTCATAAATATCCTGTGCATTCATTTTTGCTTCCATCGGAAAAATCATATCGTAAAGCCACGGCTGAAGCGGTAAATCGTCTGCATAGCTTCGTCCAAAGGTCATTGCCGAATGGGTGTGAGCATTTTTGAACGTCGGCATAAGCAAATTGCCGTTTAGGTCGTATTCATCAAATCCCTCAAGCTCGTTTTTTCCGACAGAAACTATTCTGTCGTTTTTTACATATACGTCCTTTTGTACAACATTGAAATCCTTATCAAGAACATATCCGTTTGTAAATTTAATCATTATCCTTTATACTCTCCAAGCTGACATTATACGGCGGTCTTAAAATACCTCTGTCGGTTATAATCGCCGTAATTAATTCGTGGTCTGTTACGTCAAAGGCTGGATTATAGCATTTTGTTTCGGGCAATGCCATCGGCTTTTCGTACCACATATTCTTTATCTCGTCCGCCTGACGTTCTTCGATTACAATATCATCACCTGTTTTACATTTATAGTCTATCGTCGAATACGGACCTAAAACATAAAACGGTATACCATAGTGCTTTGCTAATATTGCAACGCCTGAGGTTCCTATCTTATTTGCAATGTCGCCGTTTGCGGCAATTCTATCGGTGCCTACCAAAACGGCGTTAATCTTGCCCTGCTTCATAACAAGGCTTGCCATATTATCACATATAAGAGTTACGTCAACTCCTGCTTTTTCAAGCTCAAAGGAGGTTAATCTTGCGCCCTGCAAAAGCGGTCTTGTTTCGTCAGAATAAACATGAAAGGTGTAGCCCCTTTCCTTTCCGAGAAGCAGAGGTCCTAAGCCTGTACCGTACTTACTTGTTGCAAGCTCGCCTGCGTTACAATGGGTTAAAATTCCGTCGCCGTCTTTAAGTAATGACAAGCCGTATTCACTTATTTTTCGGCACATTTCAATATCCTCTAGGTGAATTGCTCTTGCTTCGTCGAGCGGATTTTTGCCTTCGTTATACGCCTTTAATACCCTTTCGGTTGCATAAGAAAGATTGACGGCAGTCGGGCGTGCGGAGTCAAGATATTTCTTCAATTCCTGCTTATCTTCGTTGAGTAATGCCATGGCATAGCCTGCGAAGATGCCTATTGCCGGCGCACCTCTAACCTGAAGCGATTTTATTGCGTAATAATAATCTTCCTTTGATTTTGGTGTGAAATATTCAATTTCGTTCGGCAGCTTCGTTTGGTCGAGAACAAAAAGCGTGCCGTTTTCAAAATACATACTTTCCATACTATTTATAATTCCCTGATTATTTCGCTTATTATTTTTTCGAGCTTCGGCGTACACTTACCTGCCACCTCGTTTACCTCCTCGCATGAAAGAGGCTTATCGAGTATACCGCACGCCATATTTGAAATCATACTTATTGCGCCAACTCTTAAGCCGCAATGCACTGCCGCAATAGTTTCTATCGCAGTTGACATACCTACTGCGTCGGCACCTATGCGAGAGAGCATTGATATTTCGGCAGGCGTTTCAAATTGAGGTCCCTTGAGCTGTGCATATACGCCCTTTTTCAGCTCAATACCGCTTTTATAAGCCGCATTGATTATTGTTTTTTGAAGCTCCTTGTCATATGCGTTGCTCATATCGGGAAAGCGTACGCCGTATTCGTCGTCGTTTTGTCCGATTAAGCAGCTATCGACAAAGCATGATATATGATCGGTTATCATCATTAAATCACCGACTGAAAAATCCCTGTTAATTCCTCCTGCGGCGTTAGTCAGCAATATCGTTTTAACACCTAAATCCTTTAATATTCGTATTGGAATTAAAATGTCGCTCGGCTTGAAGCCCTCATACAAATGAACTCTGCCCTGCATAATAACAACGTTTTTGTCGTTTATTCTTCCGAAAACAAAATTTCCCTCGTGACCCGGTGCGGTTGATACAGGCATATCGGGAATATCACGATAAGGTATGACCGCTTTATCCTGCATCATATTTGCAAGTCCTCCGAGTCCCGAGCCTAAAACTATTGCTGTTTCGGGGACAATGTCGGTAACGCTCTTAATTTTGTTAATTTGCTCGGTGAACATATCATCATTCCTTTGCGTTAGTATGATGACATTATATAACAAAGCGGCGTATAAATCAAATAATTTGAATATTTGTTTATAAAGTCTTGAAAAGTTCGTTTTAATTTGTTATTATTTAATTTGTAATATTATGCAGAAAGGCGATTACTGTGATATGAAAAGATTTTTCTCTATTATTCTAGCGGCAACCTTGACTATAAGCTGTGTGCTCGCACTCGGCGGATGTGCAAAAAGCGAGAACGCTTCGTTTGATTTGGTTTACATAACCGACGGTGCTGTTGTTGACGATAATGCGTATAACGAGAGTGCGTGGAACGGCGTTAAGCAGTTCGGCGACGAAAACTCAATGACCTACCGTTATTATCAACCCGATACAGACGAAAACGGCGAGGTTAACGTCGAAAACGTAAACAATTATATTAAGCTTGCAGTAGACGGCGGTGCACAGTACGTTGTTGTTCAGGGTGAGGTAATGGCTCAGGCAATCGGCAAATACGCCGCTGAGTATCCCGAAACAAAATTTCTTGTTGTCGGGGCAGAGTGTGAAGAGCCGATTTCAAACGTTATGACAGTCGGCTTTGATACATTGCAGGCAGGCTTCCTTGCAGGATACACAAGCGTTGCACTAGGCAAAACAAAGCTCGCTTATTTCGGAAGCAAGGCAGACAAGGAGTCGGCAAGCTACGGCATAGGCTACATCAACGGCGCAGCTTACGCCGCAGACGAAAGCGGTATACCGACGCTTGTTGAATATGTAAACTGTGATGACGAAAATCTTGATTATTCAATAACTATCCGTCCTGTTTATCAAAAGGTTGAGGACAGCAAGGAGCAAACCTTTAAGGTTAATGTTGTCGGCGGTATCGGTTCGGGCGTTTATACAAACGGTGAGAATGTAACTGTTACCGCAGAGCCAGCACCCGAGGGCAAGGCATTTGACCATTGGGAAACAAAGAGCGATACCGAGGGCGTTAAGGACAAGAAGGTAAATATCAGCTCCGACAAAAAGAGCAGTATGAATCTTTTGGTTGGCGACTGCGATTGCACAATAACCGCCGTATGGCGTGACGCAGATACAGTTCCTGTAACGGTAGTCGGAAGTGATGAAGTAATCAACGCAGAGAAAAATTCGGTTGCATATATTCAGGCTCCGGCTCCTGAAATGGGTATGGTATTCGACCATTGGGAGGCTGAGGACGAATCGGCAATAAAGGATATTAATTCAAAATCGACCGAAATTACAGTCGGCGAAAATGCAATTGAGGTTACTCCGATTTATGCTAAGAGCGAGCAGCCTACATACAGTGTAAGAGTTGAGCAAGGAACGGGCACAGGCGTTTATTGTCCCGGCGAAAAGGCACAGATTATTGCCGACGCACCGCAGGACGGATATATGTTCTACAAGTGGGAAAACGTCGATGCAAAGGGACTTTCGGGCGGTCTTGCAATGGACAACGAATTCTGCTACATTACTGAATTTGAAATGTCCGACAGATATTCAAGCGTTGTTGAAAGCTTATACGACGAGGGCGTACAGGTTGTATTTGCCGGCGGCAATTCCCAAAATCTCAGCGTTTACTCTGCAACATGGTCAATAAGCCATCAGGTTCACGCTTTCGGTTGGGGATACGACCAAAAGGATTTGGGTAACTGTCTTGCAAGCGTTGTGTGTGATTACAGAGTGGCGGTTTTGAACGCACTTGCCGATTTCAAAGGCGCAACGAATTATGTCGGCGACTGCTCAAATAATTGTCTTTATGTGACTAACATCAGCACATCGGCTGACGAAGATAATTACAACGAAGGCTTTGCAAAGACTTATACAGGACTTTCAGACGGCTTGCTTACGGTAAGCCCAATCGTAAACACTTCTTCAAAATGCATGACGGTTAAGTATTGGGTGAAGTAAAGTAAAGCTAAATAATCATATCGGCTTTGACAGAAATTGTTGAAGCCGATTTTTGATAATGTATGTATTTTTGAGAGGAGAAAATGATGAATAAAAAAAAGAAGATTATAACAAGAGTTATAGCAATTATTTTAACCGTTGTATTACTTGTTGTCGGTTCATTCGCAGGTTATCTGCTATACAGATTTAATTGTGACAAATCAAACGCAACTGACAGCTATGAAACAATATATACAGCCGATAAAGTAAATCTATCAACTGACGAAAACGGTATTTTCAAAATTTTGAAAATTACAGATACTCATTTTTTTGACGGCGTGTGCGAAAGTGACAGGCATACACTTGATGATTTGAAAATAATACTGGACAAAACGCCATGCGACCTTATTATCGTAACCGGTGATTTGGTAGACGGCTTTAACTTAAAACCGACTTATGATAAATTCGGTGCTATTGATTTGTTTGCTTTGCTTATTGAGGAATACGATACCCCGTGGACATTTGCACCGGGAAATAACGATTTTGAAATAGACGGTAGCAATGAGGACATTATCGCTTTTATGATGCAATACGAGCATTTCGTTTACGGAAACCCAAGGAACATTGATGGCTCAATGCAATTTGTTATTGATGTATATAATGATGATGAATTAGTGCATAGCGTAGCAATTATTGATTCGGGCGCAAGAAAGCCAAAGGCAATAGGCTCTTATCAGCCTATTTCTGAAAATCAGGCAAATTGGCTTAATGATGAGGTTAATGTCCGAAATGTCAAAACAAGTGTATTTTTCCATATGCCGACAACTGCTTTTCAAGCTGCTTATGATAACGGCGAAGCATATGAAGGCTTTGAAATGTATAATACATACCCATATGATGAAATTAAGGATGACTATATTTTTGACGAGCTAATAAAGGACAATGAAAATATCACGCTTTTGTCCTGCGGTCATCAGCACAGCAATAATATGTGTTCGTTTTATAACGGCAGGTATTATCAGTTAAGTTCAGTCAGCGGATACAGTGCAGGAAGAAATGATTTTATTATTCCCTCTTGCACATTGACCACGATAAATACTCTTGATGAAAATGTTAAAACGATGTACACTTTTGAGCAAATACGAGCGTAAAATATAAGTGGCAAAAAGAAAACACCGTAAGTTCACGCAAATGTGAATTACGGTGTTTTTTCATATACTATTTTTATCTGCTCAAACTCTTATCCCCTCAGTCGCTAAATCTTTTAGCAACTTCACTGTGCGACTTTCCAAAAATTCACCGTTTGCAAAGCACCACCTATATAACGGGTTGTCGGGGACGCCAACCCCTACAAGTTCGTTGCAGTAAGGCAATTGTAGGGGTCGGCGTCTCGACGACCCGAAAACTATAATCAATCAAACCGATTCTCTTATCTTTTCTCACTTCTCTTTTCACTTCGAGCGTAGCGAGCCTTTGTCAGTTCTGCATAAGTTTTACCAACACTGCCTTTTGGGCGTGAAGTCTGTTTTCTGCTTCATCAAAGATTTCGTTTGCGTGCTCCTCAAACACCTTTGCGGTGATTTCCTCTTCTCTGTGTGCAGGCAGACAATGAAGCACCATAGCGTTTTCATTTGCAACGCTCATAACCTCATCGTTGATTTGGTAGTTTTTGAACACCTTTTCACGCTCTGCCTTTTCCTCCTCCTGTCCCATAGAAGCCCAAACGTCAGTATAAAGAACGTCGGCATTTTCGGCACAGGCAAGAATATCCGATGAACAGGTGAACTTTCCGTTTTCCTGCGCCCATTTCATAATTTCGGCATCGGGCTTATAGCCGTCGGGACAGGTTACGGCACATTCCATACCCATCGAAATTGCGCCTACGATAAGGCTGTTTGCCATATTATTACCGTCACCGATAAAGCAGAATTTAAGCCCGTCAAAGCTTTTTTTATACTCACGGATTGTCATTAAATCGGCAAGCACCTGACACGGATGGCAGTAATCGGTAAGACCGTTTATGATAGGAATTGAGCCGTATTTTGCGAGATCCTCAACCTCCTTTTGCTCAAAGGTTCTTATCATAATTCCGTCAAGATAGCGTGAAAGCACTCTTGCGGTATCCTCAACAGGCTCTCCCCTGCCTATCTGCAAATCACGGTTTGAAAGGAACAGTGCCTGACCGCCAAGCTGATACATTCCCGTTTCAAAGCTGACCCTTGTTCTCGTTGAGCTTTTCTGAAAAATCATACCGAGCGTTTTGCCCTTTAATATATGGTGCTCAATGCCGTTGTGATTTTCATATTTAAGCTGATCGGCAAGGTTGAGAATATCAAGAATTTCCTCCTTGTCCAAATCCTGTAACTTCAATAAATGCTTCATTTTTCAATTACCTCCTTGAGTATTTTCAGTCCTTCGTCGATTTCGTCATAGCTTATATTCAGTGCAGGAAGCAAGCGCACCTTATTCTTATGTGCAGTAAGCACGAGCAAGCCGTTTTCCAGACAGGACTTCGCTATTTCTCCTGCATCCTTATCGGTTGATATACCAAGCATAAGTCCCATTGAATCAACAGACTTTACACCTTTGATATCGAAAAGCATTTTCTTGATGTATTCACCCTTTTTGCTAACCTCGGCTAAAAATTCATCATCAAGCCTTTTTACTATGCTTATGGCACCGGCGGCGGCAATTGGGTTTCCGCCGAAGGTTGAACCGTGGGAGCCGGGAGTTACTGTATCCTTCAATTTTTCGCCGAAAAGCACTGCGCCCATCGGGAGACCTCCCGCAAGTCCCTTTGCGGTTGATACAATATCGGGTTTAATTCCGTAATTCTCGTATGCGAAATATTTTCCCGTTCTGCCGTTGCCTGTCTGTACCTCGTCGACTATCATAAGGATATCGTTTTCCTGTGCTATTTCATTAATCACACCGACAAATTCAGGCGTTAGAATATTAACGCCGCCCTCACCTTGTATACATTCAAACATAACGGCGCATACGTCGTCAGTTATCATTTGCTTAAGCGCTTCGCTATCGTTTGCAGGGCAATATTTGAAGCCCGGCGTAAACGGTCCGAATATTGTGTGGAACATATCCTGTCCCGTTGCGGCAAGAGTCGTTATTGTTCTGCCGTGGAACGAATCGGTAAGAGTGATAATCGTTGAACGGCCTTCTCCGTATTTATCAAAGCTGTATTTTCTTGCAAATTTTATTGCACCCTCGTTCGCCTCTGCGCCCGAGTTTGCAAAGAAAACACGCTTCATTCCCGATTTTTCGCAAAGCATTTTTGCAAGCACGCAACAAGGCTCGGTGTAGTACAAATTACTCGTATGCTGAACCTTAGTAAGCTGCTCGCTTACGGCACTTGCCCATTCATCATCGCATATTCCGAAAGCCGTTACACCTATGCCCGAGCCGAAGTCTATGTATTTTTTGCCCTGCTCATCGTAAAGCGTTGAGCCCTTGCCTTTCGTCAGACAAACGTCAAACCTACCGTACGAATGAGCAATATATTCGTTATCTAATTCCTTTGTATTCATTGTCTGCTCCTAAACATTGTTCCCATACCCTCGTCTGTAAGCAGCTCCATAAGAATAGAGTGAGGAACTCTGCCGTCAATTATAAATGCTTTTTCACAGCCGTTTCTTATTGCCTGCGTCATTGAGTCAATCTTCGGTATCATACCGCCGCTGATTATACCGTCGGCAATAAGAGCCGGAATTTCGGATATAATTACCTTTTGAATTTTTGTACTTTCGTCGTTAACATCCCTCAAAAGACCGACAATATCCGTCATTGAAATAAGCGCCGCCGCCTTTAAGTCACCTGCAATCCGAGCCGCAACGGTATCGGCGTTTATATTGTAGCAATTACCCTGCTCGTCATAGCCTATTGTAGATACGACGGGGATAAAATTATTTGCAAGCACTTCGTTAATTACGTCCATATTTGTTTCGACTATCTCACCGACATAGCCGTGAACGTCGTCCATGGGCTTGCATTTTATCATATTTCCGTCCATACCCGAAAGACCGATTGCGTGACCGCCCATATTACAGATTTTGCAAACCAAATCCTTGTTGACCTTTCCTGCAAGCACCATTTTAACAACGTCAACCGTTTCCTTGTCGGTAACACGAAGTCCGTCAACAAATCTTGCTTCAACTCCGATTTTACCGAGCATTTTGTTTATCTCCGGACCGCCGCCGTGGACTAAAACAACATTTATTCCGACAGTTGTAAGAAGCACCATATCACGCATTACGGCGTCCTTTAGTTCCTCGTTTATCATAGCGTTTCCGCCGTATTTTACTACTATCGTCTTTTTTCTGTAAAGCTGAATATTAGGCAATGCCTCGGCAATTATTCTTGCCTTCTGCTCGTTATCTATATTGTTTATCATAGCGTTTCTCCGTTAGGTTCTGTAATCTCCGTTGATTTTTACATAGTCATATGTAAGGTCGCAGCCCCAGGCAGTTGCGTTTGCCTCGCCGTCATTGAGATTTATCAAAACATATATTTCGTCAGATGACAAAACCTGCGACGCCTCCTCCTCGCTGAACTCAATTCCTGCACCGTTTTTGCAAACAGATATGATACCATTATCACTCTTGATATCAACATCTACCTTATTAATATCAAATTCGGCGTCGGCATATCCTACGGCACAAAGTATTCTGCCCCAATTTGCATCCTCTCCGAAAATTGCCGCCTTAAACAGCGACGAACACACAACGCTTTTTGCAACCGTTATTGCAATATCCTGCGTTTGTGCTCCATTTACGATACATTCAATAAGCTTTGTTGCGCCCTCGCCGTCCTTTGCAAGCATTCTTGTAAGATTTGACATAACCTCATACAGTGCCGCTTTGAAGATTTCGTAAGCCTCGCCGTCTTCAACTATTTCTTCATTTTCGGCAAGGCCGTTTGCCATAAGACAAACCATATCGTTTGTTGATGTATCGCCGTCAATGGACAGGCAGTTATATGTAATTTTTACGATTTCGTTAAGCGCATTTTGGAGCATATCGGTGCTTATTGCACAGTCCGTTGTTATGAAATTAAGCGTAGTTGCCATATTCGGATGTATCATACCAGAGCCCTTTGCCATACCACCTAAATGACATTTTTTACCGTAAACTTCAAATTCAACGGCATATTCTTTTTTTACCGTATCGGTTGTCATAATAGCTGTTGCGGCTTGGTTATTTTTGTTATAATCAAGCTCGCTTACAAGCTTCGGCACAGCACTCATAATAGGCTCGATAGGTAATATCTGACCGATAACGCCTGTTGAAGCAACAACTACCTGCTCCTGAGGAATATTCAGTTCGTTTGCAACAAGCTCGCACATTTTGTTCGCTTTTTCTACGCCGTCTGCATTGCAGGTATTGGCATTTTTTGAATTCGCAATTACTGCGATTGCCTTGCCGCCGCTTTTTTCAAGATTAGCCTTTGTTACTATAATAGGCGCACCCTTAACCTTGTTTGTTGTATATACGCAAGCTGTGTTGCAAAGCCTGTCCGAAACATAAAGACAAATATCATTTTTATGCGTTCCGGTGGGATTTTCGTAGGCAGGCTTTTTTATTCCGCAATATGTACCGCTCGCCTTGAAGCCCTTTGCGGCACATATACCGCCGTCAATAATCTTAAATTCGTTTTCCATTTTCCGTTATTCTCCTAAGTTAAGTCCTGTTTTTTCGTCTACACCGAGTGCAATATTCATACATTGAATTGCCGCACCGCTTGCACCCTTGCCTAAATTATCGAAGCGTGATGTAATCAGTATTCTGTCGTCATTTCCGTTTATTTCTATCTCCATATCGTCACGGTTTGCAAAATTATTCGAGCCTATCATATTAGCAGAATACCCTAAATCTCTCACCTTTACAAACGGCTCGCCTGCATAATGCTCGGCAAAAATTTTCTGCAAATCGCTCGGCGTTACCTTTTTTTCAAGCAAATCTGTAAATAAAGGGATACTGACAACCATTCCCTGCGGATAATCACAGATGTGAGGTGCAAAAAACGGAATACGATCAAGCCTGCTTATTGCTTTCATTTCCTTTAAGTGCTTATGCTGTTGGGACAATGCGTATTGTCTCGGAGAGGAAAGCTCCTTGCAACGCTCGGGATTTTCGTACTGTTCAATTCCCTTTTTACCTGCGCCTGTGTAACCGCTCATAGCGTAGCACGTCAAGGGATATGACGACGATATAATGCCGTGAGCAACAAGCGGATATACAATACTGTTGAAGCCGCTTGCATAACATCCCGGAACAGCAATTCGCTTAGAGGACTTGATTTTTTCTCTAAACGAGCTTTCAAGCTCGGGAAATCCGTAAGCCCAGCTTTCGTTTGTTCTGTGAGCCGTCGAGGTGTCGATAATTGTTACATTTTCATTTTCAACAAGCGAAACGGCTTCAATGCTCGCTTCGTCGGGCAAGCACAAAAATGTTATGTCGGATGAGTTTATCAGCCTTGCCCGTTCCTTTACATCCTTTCTTTTATCATCGTCAATATGTAAAAGCTGAATGTCATTTCTACATTCAAACCTTTTGTATATTTTTAATCCGGTAGTTCCCTGACTGCCGTCAATAAAAACTTTTTTCATTCCTACATTTACCTCTGTATTTATTAGGTTTTTAATATTATACTGCAATATTTTTCAGTGTCAATAGAAAAACGAAAATTTGTTATAAATATACGCAAAAATGTATATTTATTCAAAATAAGCAGCATTTACATAAGTTTGTCAATACCGTAGGTAAAGATTTGCGGGTCCAGAAACAACGGAATTTTTATCGGGAAATGGGTCAGAAAGAAGAACAGTAATGCGATAATCAAAAGTCCCGCTATCGACAAGCCGTTAATCAGACCTCTGCCGATTGATTTGTTGATTATGTTATAGCTGATTAAATATCCGACTGCCGCTCCAATAAAAAAGCTTGCTATACTCACCCATTCGATTTGCCTGCCTGTTGCACCGAGAGAGATATAATATATCGCAAGCGTAGTGAAAAACGCAAGCAGTATTCCGATTAGCTTTGCAAAGTATACATTAAATTTTTCGTCGGTCAATCTGATTGCTTCATAAACGCCGTATATGACATAAGGGAAAAAGAGCAGCTTCAAATGCTCCCAAGGGCTTTCGTTTATTGGCGATATCAAAGCAATAACCTTACTTTCATTACTCCATTCATACGCAAAATGCATAATTACTCCAAGCACGCTCACAAATATAAAGCCGAAAAATTCAAGTTTAGCAAGTTTTTTGTTCATATCATCACCGATTATATAATATGTAATAAATTGAGGATTATGTCTTTGCAAAATTTAGAATAAAGTTCAGACTGTCGATAAAGTGGGCTGAAACACGCCTTATAAATTAAACAAACCGAATTAAGCCTCCTTTATGTAAAGAGAGATTGAAGCACATTGCGCTGACGGATGGATTGTAAAAGCGGCTTAGACATCGAATCTAAGCCGCTTTTGGCGTTTTTCGCCTTTTGCTCGGTCGAGGTACCCTCGTACATCTTCCCTCACAAAATGCGAAATTCAGCTCCATTTCTCAACAGCCTACCAGCGTGTCGAAATTTATAATTTGACTTTTTCGACACGCTGGAATAAAGTTTTTAATATTTTCCTTGACAACCGGCATTTGTTGTGGTAATATATTTAGGCAATTAAATAAATGCAGAGGTATCGAAGTGGTCATAACGAGGCGGTCTTGAAAACCGTTTGGGTTCACGCCCGCGTGGGTTCGAATCCCACCCTCTGCGCCAAAAAAGAAGCAACGTTGGTTGCTTCTTTTTTTATCCAAGCCGCAGGCTTGGTATATCATCACACTTTAG
>CAMFQI010000009.1 GCA_945980015.1 uncultured Eubacterium sp.
GACAGCACCGTTACGGTGAACAAAAAGGACACGTCCTACGTTAAGCTTGACGATTTTGATATAAACGATTTTAACAAAGAAATTTAATTTGAGAGGATGATAGGAAAAATGAATAAGGAATTTTTTGAAGCAGTAAAAATGCTTACAGCAGAAAAGGGCATTCCCGAAGAGTATTTGTACGACAAAATTGCAACCGCTATTATCGTTGCCGCAAAGCACGATTATAACGGCAAGGATATCGTTCATTGTGACATTGACCCTGAAAAAATGAATATTAAGGTATATGTTACCAAAAATGTAGTTGAGGAGATTGAAGATCCCGATACCGACCTTACTTTAGAACAGGCACAGCTTATCCGCAAGAGTGCAAAGGTTGGTAAGACAATCAATATTCCTCTTAAAACAAAGGACTTCGGCAGAATCGTTGCTCAAACTGCAAAGCACGTTATTCGTCAGGGCATTCGTGAAGCGGAAAGAGGAAAGATGCTTGAAGAATTCCAGAGCAAAAATCAGGAGCTTATCACCGCAAAGGTTAATAAGGTTGACCCTGTTACAGGAAACGTAATCCTTGAAATCGGCAAGAGCGAGGCAGTTTTGCCAAAGGCAGAGCAGGTTCCGGGCGAAGTATTTGTTGAGGGTCAAATGACAAAAATATTTGTTGTTGACGTAAAAGACGCAGGCAAGGGTCCAAAGGTTATGATCAGCCGTACACACCCCGGTCTTGTCAGAAGACTGTTTGAAACAGAGGTTCCCGAAATATTCGACGGTACAATCGAAATTATGAGCGTTTCCCGTGAGGCAGGCTCACGTACAAAGATTGCGGTTATGTCGAAGGACGAAAATGTTGATCCGGTAGGCTCATGCATAGGTCCGAGAGGACAGAGAGTATCGAATATTGTTGAGGCTCTCGGCGGTGAGAAAATCGACATTGTTAAGTACAGCACAAATCCTGAGGAATTCGTTTCCGCAGCACTTGCACCGAGTGATGTTATTTCGGTTGAAATTCTTGACGAGGGAGCAAAGTCTTGCAGAGCAACAGTTCCCGACGACCAGCTTTCGCTTGCAATCGGCAACAAGGGACAGAATGTTCGTCTTGCCGCAAAGCTGACATCTTGGAAAATCGACATCAGACCGGAATCGGGCTTTTACGGTGTTGACGAATAAAGCACAAAAATTATACGGCAGGTGATATATATGAAAACAAAAAAGGTGCCTATGAGAATGTGTACAGGCTGCGGAGAAATGTTCGATAAGCGTACACTTGTCAGAGTGGTAAAAAGTCCCGACGGCGACGTCAGTCTTGACTTAACCGGCAAAAAATCGGGCAGGGGCGCTTATGTTTGTAAAAATTCCGATTGCCTGAAAAAAGCAAGAAAAAAGCGTGCCTTTGAGCGTGCCTTCGGTATGCAAATTGAGGACAGCGTTTACGATAAAATGGAAGAAGAAATAGCAAATGCCTAAAAAATATATTTCTATGCTGGGTATGGCAAGGCGGGCAGGCAGACTTTCAATGGGACACGACACAGCGCTCGGCTCATTGAGAGAGCATAAGGCACAGCTTATCATATTTGCCCGTGACATATCCCCAAGGCTGATAGAAGAATTTACCGTTGCGAGAGATAAATATTACAATGAACTTGAGATGCTTCAAATCGACGAAAGCATTGACGAGCTTCACGGAGCCCTCGGCTATAAGGCAGGGGTAATCGCCGTTAACGACAGTAATTTTTCCGTCAGACTTATTCAACTGATTAAACAGGAGGAAAACGAGTATGGTAGTAAAGATTAAGGTTTCCGACATCGCAAAGGATTTCGGAAAGCAGAGTAAAGAAATCATCGAAATATTGGACACATACTGCGACGGTCCTGCAAGAAAAGCCGCTACAGCACTTACGGAGCAGGAGCTTAACGTTTTGTTCGACAAGCTCACACAGGCTCACAGCGTAAAGGATTTCAATTCATATTTTGCTCAAAAGAAGGTGCAGCAGACCGAGAAAAAGCCTGCAAAGACTACAGAGCAAAAGCCTAAGAAGGCGGCAAAAGGCGACGCAAAGACAGATGACGCAAAGAGCAAGAAGCATCAAAGTCAGGCGGCAATTTTGCAAATGGCTGAGCAGGCTGCAAAGAGAGCCGAGGAAAAGGCAAAGAAGCGTGCAGAACAGGCCCCGCAGGCAAGAACAAAGGGCGAAAAGCGTCATGTTGATACAAGAGTAAATATCGTCGACTTGGAGAAATATAACCAAAAGTATGAGGATATTTCTCCTGCAAACAGCGTAGGCGATTATCAAAAAAAGCAGAAGCTCAATCAAAAGTCAAAGCAGTACAGAAAGAAGAAGCCACAGGGTATGCACTCACGCTCAAAGAAAGAGACAGAGCAGCAGCGTCTTGCACGTATTGCAGAGCAGAGAAAGAATCAAAAAATCAAAATCACAGTCGGCGACGAAATTACAGTCGGCGAGCTTGCTTCACTTTTGCGTTTGGCGGCAAACGAGGTTATCAAGGAACTTATGAAGCTCGGTATGATGGTAACGGTTAACGAGGTTATCGACTTTGATACTGCCGAAATCGTTGCAACAGAGCTTGGCGCAAAGGTTGAAAAAGAGGTTGTTGTTACAATCGAGGAGCAGATTATCGAGGCGGAGGACGAGAATGATGAAAACGCAGTAACACGTCCGCCTGTTGTTTGCGTAATGGGTCACGTTGACCACGGTAAGACTTCAATACTTGATGCAATACGTAACACCTCCGTTACTTCAACCGAGGCAGGCGGTATTACGCAGGCTATCGGCGCATATCAGGTTGTAACTCCCGATAAGCAAACTATTACTTTCCTTGACACACCGGGTCACGCAGCGTTTACGGCAATGCGTGCAAGAGGTGCAATGAGCACGGATATCGCAGTTTTGGTTGTTGCGGCTGACGACGGTATTATGCCGCAGACTATCGAGGCTATCAATCACGCAAAGGCTGCGGGAGTTGAAATTATCGTTGCAATAAACAAAATGGATAAAGAGGGCGCAAACCCCGACAGAATTATGCAGCAGCTCACCGAACACGAGCTTGTTCCTGAGGAATGGGGCGGTGATGTTATATGCGTGCCTGTTTCTGCAAAGACTAAAATGGGTATCGATAAGCTCCTTGAAACAATCAATCTTGTTGCTGAAATGTGCGAGCTTAAGGCTAATCCCGACAGAACGGCAAAGGGCGTTGTTATCGAGGCAAAGCTCGATAAGGGCAGAGGTCCTATTGCAACGCTTCTTGTTCAAAACGGAACTCTTAATGCAGGCGATGTTATCGTTGCAGGTACTGCAGTCGGTAAGGTTAGAGCAATGACCGACTGTCAGGGAAGAAAGATAAACAGCGCAGGTCCGTCTGTTCCTGTTGAAATTATGGGTCTTGACCAAGTACCGATGAGCGGTGATTTGTTCAACGCAGTATCGGACGAAAAGCTTGCACGTCAACTCGTTGAACAGCGTAAGGCAGAGGCAAAAGAGGAGGAATTTAAGGCTTACCAAAAGGTTACTCTCGACACTCTGTTTGATACTCTTCAGGACGGCAAAATGAAGGAGCTTAACATTATCGTAAAGGCTGATGTTCAGGGCTCGGTTGAAGCAGTTAAGCAGTCGCTTATCAAGATTGAAAATGACGAGGTTAGAGTAAAGATTATTCACGGCGGCGTTGGTACCGTAAACGAGAGCGACGTTATGCTTGCAAACGCTTCAAATGCGATTATCGTAGGCTTTGCGGTAGGCGTTGACCCTGTTGCACAGGAAAGCGCAAACCGTGACGGTATTGAAATTAAGACCTACCGTATAATCTATGACGCTATCGAGGATATTGAAAACGCAATGCGTGGAATGAGAGCACCGAAGTACCGTGATGTTGAAACAGGAAGCGCTGAGGTAAGAGAGGTTTACAAAATTTCTTCTGCCGGAACTATCGCAGGATGTGTTGTTACATCGGGCAACATCAAGAGAAACGGTAAGGTTCGTGTTATCAGAAACGGCAAGCAGATTGCCGATGTTGAGCTTGCAAACCTCAAGAGATTTAAGGACGAGGTTAAGGAGGTTTCCTCCGGTTATGAGTGCGGTATCAGTCTTAACGGCTTTGACGATATTCAGACCGGCGATATTTTCGAGGCATATATTGTCGAGGAATACAGAGATTAATCCAAAAATATCGGAGATTAAATTATGGCAGGCTATAAAATTGACAGAATCAGCGAGGATATAAAAAGAGAGCTTATTTCGATTATGAGGGACGTTAAGGACCCGAGAGTAAGCGGAAAGCTTTTAAGCGTAGTAAAGGTAGATGTCAGCAATGATTTGAGCTATGCTAAGGTTTATGTAAGCTCCTTACAGGGAGTTGAAAGCGCACAGGAAGCGGTTAAGGGCTTGAAGTCCGCCTCGGGATTTATCAGAGGCAGGCTCGGTTCTGCTTTGCATTTGAGAAAAACTCCTGAGCTGAAATTTGTCGCTGATGATTCTATCGAAAAGGGTATGGAGCTTTTTGATAAGCTAAAGGGTATAGAAACAGGAAATGAAGATTAATTTACAAGAATGTGCAAATTTGCTTAAATCGTGGGATAATATCTTAATTCTTTGTCACGCTCATCCCGACGGAGATACTCTCGGAAGCGGCTTTGCTTTGCTTCGTGCTCTGCTCAAGATGGGCAAAACGGCAAGGGTGATATGCGACGATGAAATACCGCATAAGTATTCGTATTTGTATGATGATATCGAAATGCAGGAATTCAGCGAGGATTATGTTGTTGCGGTTGATGTTGCAACTGTAAGTCTTCTCGGTTCGTTGCAGGAAAGGTACGGCGACAGGGTTAATCTTTGTATTGACCACCACGCAACAAATACAAATTATGCCGAAAATCTTTTGCTAAACGATGATGCGGCGGCAAATTGCGAAATAATTTACGAGGTTATAAATGCTCTCGGCGTTGAGATTGACAGCAAAACGGCGGCGTGTCTTTATACCGGACTTACGACCGATACAGGCTGCTTTAGGTATTCGTCTACTACATCGAATACCTACCGTTGTGCCGCCGAGCTGATTGATTTAGGCGCTGACAACGGTCGCATTAATCGTCTTATGTTTGAGACAAAGACGAAGAAGTTTGCCGCTCTTGAAAGACTTGCTACTCAAAGTATGCAGTTTTTCCTAAATGAGCGTGTTTGCGTTATCACAATCACAAACGAGATGTACGAGCAAACAGGAACCGACGAGCAGGATACAGAGGCTTTGCCGCCTCTTACACGTCAGATCGAGGGCGTAGAAATAGGTCTTACAATTCGTGAGAAAAAGGACAAAACCTGCAAGTGCTCAATCAGAACATTTGAAAGCGTAAACGCCGCAGATTTGGCATCTGCCTTCGGCGGCGGCGGTCATAAGCAGGCGGCGGCGTGCAGGTTCGACTGCGATGTTGAAACGGCAAAGAAAATGCTTGTTGAAAAATCCAAGGAATTATTGAAATAATGACCGGAATTATTTGTGTAAATAAAGATAAAGACATTACCTCGTTCGGCGTTGTTGCAAAGGTCAGAGGAATATGCAAAGAAAAAAAGGTCGGTCACACGGGAACGCTTGACCCTATGGCGACGGGCGTTTTACCGATTATGCTGGGTGGTGCTACGAGATTTTTGAACCATCTTCCCGACAGCGACAAGGGTTACCGTGCTTCGTTTGTGCTCGGAAAAACAACCGACACGCTCGATATTACAGGCGAAGTAACGGGCGAATTTGAAGTTAGAGTCGGTGCTCGTGAGGTGCGTGAGGCACTTGAAAATTTTAAGGGCGAAATAAGTCAAATTCCGCCGATGTTCAGCGCAAAGAGTGTTGACGGCGTGCGCCTTTACGAGCTTGCTCGAAAGGGCGAAACAGTTGAACGAGAAGCGTGCAGGGTTGAAATAAAGTCTCTTGAGCTTGTTGATTTTGACGAAAATGCAAACTCGTATACAATTGATGTTCTGTGCAGTAAGGGAACGTATATTCGTTCGCTTATTGACGATATAGGCAGGCTTTTGGGCTGCGGCGCAGTTATGACCTCTCTTGTCAGAACGAGGGCTATGGGCTTCGGTTTAGAGGACTGCGTAAGTCTTGAACAGCTTCAAGGCTTAAAGGACGGCGGCGAGAGCTTTGACGGTATTTTGCACAGTGTTGACAGCCTTTTTGCCGATTATAAAAAGGTCGGCGTAACTCCGGCTCAGGCAACGAGGTTTTTTAACGGCGGATCGCTTGATATTTCAAGAGTTCGGGCTGATTTGAAGACCGATGAAATATGCACGGTTTACGGCGGTGACCGAGGCTTTTTGGGTTTAGGTCAGCGAAAAAATGATGAGTTAAGGGTGCTTCGTATTTTGGCACTCAATAAATAAACAGACAGCTAGTGGATTATTATGTATAATGACAGAATTGCGGTTGCCTTAGGCGATTTTGACGGAATGCACAGGGCGCACCAAACTGTTGTAACAGGCGCAAGCAATGTTATCGTTTACTGCGTGAACAACAGGTTTTCGCTTTTGCAGAAAAGTATTTTTCAGCAGCGTTATCCTAACGCCGTTTTTGCTGATTTTGATGAAATAAAGCATATGCAGGGCGAGGATTTTATCGAAAAAATTTTGATAGAGAAATTCAATGCAGGCGTTGTGCTTTGCGGCTTCAATTTTCGTTTTGGCAAAATGGCGTCGTGGAGTGCGGCTGACTTGAGAGAATATCTCGAAAAAAAGGATATTTGGGTAAGAATACTTGAGCATCTCGATTTTGAGGGCGAGCCGATTTCTTCAACAAGAATAAGAAAGGCACTTCAAGACGGCGATGTTGAAAATGCAAATAATATGCTCGGATATAATTTTACCTTTGAGGGTGAGGTTATAAAGGGCGACAAAAGGGGAAGAACAATAGGCTTTCCGACAATAAATCAGCATTTGCCCGACGGACTTATTGTGCCTAAATACGGCGTATACGAAAGCCGTACCTTCGTTGACGGCAGGGAATACAAGTCGTTTACGAATATCGGAATTCGTCCGAGCTGGCGACTTGAAAAGCCGCTTTGCGAAACGCATATTTTCGACTTTGACGATGATTTGTATTCTCAAAATATCAGAATAGAGCTTGTGAAATACAAGAGAGAAGAAAAGCTTTTTAGCAGTGTAGAGGAATTGAGGACTCAGCTTAATTATGATAAAAGCAGTATTGTTTGATTTTGATGAAACCCTGCAGGACAGAACGCTCGCCTTTGAGGGATATATGGACGCAATGCTGAAAAAGTATTTTCCCGATATAGACGAAAAAACTGCACGGGAATATAAGGACGATATGGTCAAAACAGGCAATGGCGGATATGTAAACCGCATTGAATGGTATCAGGCGTTGCTTGAAAAATGGGGATATGCCGACAGGCTTTCTGCAAAAGAGCTTGCGGAGCATTACGACACGACCTTTGGCGACCATAACGTTATTTTTGAGCATACCGTTCCGTTACTCAAGGAGCTTAAAAAAAGAGGGCTTCTTGTCGGCGTAATCACCAACGGACCGTCGTATCTTCAAAATCATAAAATGGACGAAAGCGGCTTAAGAGAGTATTGCGATATCGTTGTTGTAAGCGGTGACTTGGGAGTACATAAGCCGGACAAAAGGATATTCGAGCTTACGGCTGAGCGTTTAGGTCTTAAATGTGAGGAATGTGTTTACGTCGGCGACCACCCTATAAACGATATTCAGGGTGCACTTTCATCGGGTATGAGTGCAATTCGTATGAATTGGGGTTGGTTTAAGGATAAGGACTTAAGAAGCGACGTTCCCGTTATTGACGACATTATAGATGTATTAAAATATATATAGGAGGACTTATGGACAGATTTGCGAAAATACATCCTGCATTTCATTTTGTGTTTTTTATCAGCGTGTTTGTATTGAGCGTTACTGTCGTTAATCCTGTTTTTTGCGCCGTGTCGCTTGTCGGTGCGGTTTTATACATCGGTATATCAAGAGGCAGAGAGGTACTCTCCTGCCTAAAATTTGTGCTGGCAATTATTGTGGTTGTCGGCATTTTTAATATGCTTTTTTCGGGCTACGGCGTAACCGAATTATTCAAAATCGGGCATAAGAGATTTACTCTTGAAGCACTTGCCTACGGCATAAACCAGGGCGTTATGCTCGGCGGAGCGGTACTGTGGTTTGACGCCTTTTCACATACGGTTGACAGCGAAAGGGTTGTTTACCTGCTATCCTTTGCACCGAAAACGGCACTGATTTTTTCAATGGTTTTGGGCTTTATTCCACGCTTTAAGACAAAGGCGCAGGATATTCGTCGGGCTCGTCTCGGTCTCAACGGCGGCTTTGACGAAAGGAATAAGGCAAGTAGGCTGAAAAACAGTATTCACGATTTCGGCGCACTCGTTTCGTACAGTATGGAAAGCAGTATTATTACCTCAAATTCAATGCTTGCCAGAGGGTATAATCCGTCTGCTGTCAGGGTGAGCAGGTATAGGCTTAAAGCACGAGATATATTGCTCATTGTTCTGTGCTTATGTATAACGGCATATGCTTTGTATTCAAAGATAAGCAAAAAAACATTGTTTATTTTTGAGCCTGAAATCAGCTTTTTGAGTATCGATTATTTTGCAATAGCATTGTTTTCACTTCTTTGTGCATTGCCGTCGGTAATAGATTTAACGGAGGTGGTAAAATGGAAAATATCCGCTTTGAAGATGTGAGCTTTTCGTACGCCGTGAACGATAAGGCGGTGTTGAAAAATGCATCATTTGATATTCGTCAGGGTGAATTTTGCCTCGTTATCGGAAAATCGGGAGCGGGAAAAACCACCCTTTTGAAGCTTTTGAAAAAGGAAATTGCACCTGCCGGAAAATTAACCGGAAAAATCGTTACCGCCGAAAACGTTGGCTATGTTGCTCAAAATGTGCAGGAAAGCATAGTCACCGACAGGGTTCGCTCGGAGCTGTCGTTTGGGCTTACAAATATGGGCGTTGACGTACGGGAGATTGAGCTTTCAGTTACGGAGGCGGCAAGCTATTTTAATTTGTCAGGCAAGCTTGACAGTGATATCAGCTCGCTCTCGGGCGGCGAGAAGCAAATTCTTAATTTGGCAAGCGTAATGATAATGAAGCCGAGCGTTCTTGTACTTGACGAGCCGACATGTCAGCTGGATCCTGTTTGGGCACAGCGTTTTTTGACGGTGATAAAAAGACTTCACCGTGATTTCGCAACAACTGTTATCGTGTCCGAGCATCTTCTCGAAGAGCTTTATGAGTATGCCGACAGTGTAATGCTTGTTGAGGACGGCGAGATAAAGGCAAAACTTCCACCCGATGAAATGACAAAATTTCTCAGGCAGACAGACAGTCCTGTTTTGAAGTCGATACCGTTGAGATTAAGGCTGTTTGACGATGCGAAAACGCTTTTTGAGTGCCGAAGCATTATTAAATCAAAAAATCTGCCGTGCATTTGTGATGACGACAAAAAGGATGAAAGGGCAATGATAATAAAAAATCTTTGCTTTTCCTACAAAAAGAATAATTATGCTTTGTCGGAGTTGTCGCTGAATGTTTATAAGGGAAAAATCAATGCGATTTTAGGTCCCAATTCCTGCGGAAAATCGACGCTTCTAAGGGTGTGTGCAGGTGTGCTTAAGGCACACAGAGGACGAATAAAGGCTAATGGCAAAATTTCTATGCTTTGTCAAAATCCGTTTGACCTTTTCACCAAGGATTTGTGCGAAGACGAAGCACGGTTCGGTGAAATAACTCGATTTTTGGAGATAGACGATATAAAAAATCAACACCCTTACGATATTTCGGGAGGTCAGGCTCAACGCCTTGCGCTTGCAAAGGTACTCCAAACGGGAGCGGATATCATTCTTCTTGACGAGCCTACAAAGGCACTCGACAGCGAGCTTAAGTCGAAGCTTGCGCAAAAGCTAAGAGAATTGTGCGAGCAGGGAAAAACTATCGTGTTTACTACCCACGATATAGATTTTGCAGGTGAATATGCAGATTACATATCGTTTATGTCGGGCGGTGAAATTGTTACAACCCAAAAGAAGCACGCCTTCTTTTCTTCACTTTCATATTACACTACCGCCGCTTCACGGCTTTGTCAGGGCGTGGCGCAGGGATATGTCTGCGAGCAGGATATGGAGGGCGTGTTATGAAACGGTCACTCGGAGTAATCGGTGTTGTTTGCTCATTGCTTACACTCGTTGCGGCGGTCGTATGGCAGATTTTTTTCAGCGAGCAGATTAATTACTACATAACGAGCGTTGCGGTGCTTGTTATTTCGATGCTTCCGTTTTTTGCGGGCTTTGAGCTTAAAAGAATTTCAACAGGCGAAATAACGCTTGTTGCAACATTTATTGCGCTTGCCGTTGTTTCAAGGGCGGTGTTTTACCTCATACCTCAGTTCAAGCCTATCGGAGCGGTTGTGATAATTTCGGCGGTATGTCTCGGCGCACAAAGAGGATATATAGTCGGCTCGTTTTCGGCGTTTATTTCAAATTTCATTTTCGGTCAGGGCTTTTGGACGCCGTTTCAAATGGTTGCACTCGGGCTTGTAGGATTTATTTCCGGCTTGATATTCAAAAAAATTAAGGCTAAGCGAATATCACTGTCGATTGTCGGCTTTGCTCTGTGCTTCGCTTTATACGGATTAATCGTTGATATGTCAACGATAATAAGCGTTTACGGAAACGACTTTGATTTAAGCGGCGCATTGTCGATTTATCTTACAGGTCTGCCGTTCAGTGCGGTGTTCGGTGTTGCGACTGCCGTATTTTTGTTCTTGTTCGGCGAGGCGTTTATCAAAAAAACGCAGAGGGTTATAAAAAAATACGGTTTAATTTGCACACAAGAGAAAAAATAACGCCTGAAAAATGATATGAAAATATTGAAAATTCAAAGGCGTAGTTTTATAATAAAAACAAGAAAGCGTTAAGTCTTTCAAATCTGCCTAAGCAAAAATTTAATAGGAGGAAAATCAATGTTTGAGAATCTTAAAGAAGAATGCGGCGTATTTGGGATTTTTGAAAACAAGACCACATCTGTTGCACAGTCAGCGTATCTTGCACTATATGCCTTGCAGCACAGAGGGCAGGAAAGCTGCGGTATTGCGGTAAATGACGACGGTGTTTTTCGACACTTTCGCGGCGACGGACTTGTGCCCGACGTGTTTAACCACAGCAGACTTGAGCATTTGGGCAAGGGAAATATGGCGATAGGTCATGTAAGGTATTCGACCACCGGCGGTAAGGATGTAAAT
>CAMFQI010000010.1 GCA_945980015.1 uncultured Eubacterium sp.
TACATTTTTTTGACATTTCCGCTTTGCATAATATCGGTTTCAAGCCAACGCTCAGGACAGTAAAAATCATCATTATCTGTCCATTCCTCAGGGAATCTGTCCCACGCACCCTTCTTTTCGCCGTCAATTTTTACCTTGCCTCTGAATTCCTGGAGCCAGGAAAGAGTTTTCGCCTTCGCGTTCATTTTTTTAAGGGTAAACGAAGCAGTATCCTTTGCTCTGCCGAGCGGTGAGCAGTAAAACGCAGTAACATCAAGCTTTGATATTCTGTCGGATAATAATTCTGCCTCACGCCATCCCTTTTCGGTTAATGAATCAATTGAATAATCGGGGTCACCGTGTCGAATAATAATCAGTCTCATAAGCAAAATCGGGCTTTTGCCCGCCTCCATAAGCCGATTATACTACATCAAAGCCGCTACTTCAACCGTTAATTACCTTTGAATTATTCATCATAAGCTTTATTCTGTCGCTTATCATTGCAATGAATTCACTGTTTGTCGGCTTGCCTCTGTTAGATTGAATGGTGTAGCCGAAATACGAGGAAAGCACGTCAACGTCGCCTCTGTCCCAGGCAACCTCTATTGCGTGGCGGATTGCTCGTTCAACTCTTGATGAGGTTGTCGAATACATCTTTGCAACAGTAGGATAAAGAAGCTTCGTTACGCTTTCAAGCATTTCCTTGTCGTCGATACAAAGCTCGATAGCACTGCGTAAATACTGATAGCCCTTAATATGAGCGGGAACTCCGATTTGGCGCATAATATCCGAGATAATAAGCTCTGTGTCCCTTTGCACCGGTGTGTTTAATTTTAGCTTTTCACGACTCCAGCTTGCAATACCTTGTAATCTTTTCGCTATGGATTTTGCATCAACGGGCTTTATGAAATAATAATCTGCGCCCGACGACATAATCCGAGTTTCAAACTCGGCACTGTCTACTGCCGAAATGACCATAATTATCGGCTTTTGCGTAAAGCTTTGGGCAATATATTCCATTACCTCAATACCGTCAAGTCCGCTCATAAAAACATCAAAAATCACGGCGTCAAAGCGCTGAGACTCAAGGCACTCAATAACGCTTCTTCCGTCCTTTTTCGTCAACACCGCTTCAAATCCGAGCTGTGCCATTTCTTTTTGACAGGCTTTTCCGAATTCAGCCGTGTCGTCCGCAATTAATACCTTCATTTTTTCGTTTGTCATAAAATGTTCTTCCTTTCGATAAAATGTTGTGAAATATTTTCACATCGTCGACGCTTCCACATATTACCACGCAGGAAAACAAAAATCAAGTGTTTTTCAACAATTTATGTGAAAAAATTTCACATTTGTCAAAATTCAACATTTTATGAATAAAAAATACAAAATGCTTCGGCATACTGTCAAAGTAAACCGAAGCATTGTTTTTTTACATAATTCAATTATTGTAATGGTATCATAACACCTTATTGAAGAAGTCCCTTGCTCTTTCCTGCTGAGGATTATAAATTACCTCCTGCGGAGTTCCCTCCTCCAATATCTTGCCGTCGTAGATGAAGAGTACACGGTTTGCTACCTCACGGGCAAATCCGATTTCGTGAGTAACGATAACCATCGTCATACCCTCCTCGGCAAGCTCACGCATAACGCCGAGTACCTCGCCTACCATTTCAGGGTCAAGTGCCGAAGTAGGCTCGTCGAAAAGCATAATATCGGGATTCATACAAAGTGCTCTCGCAATAGCAACTCTCTGCTTCTGACCGCCGGAGAGCATTGCGGGATATTCGTTTGCCTTTTCCTCCAAGCCAACCTTTCTGAGCATTTCAAGGGCGAGCTTTTGGGCGTCCTCTTTTTTCATTTTCTTAACCTGAACAGGTGCAAGAGTAAGGTTGTCGATAACATTAAGGTTATTGAAAAGATTGAAATGCTGAAATACCATTCCGACATTTTCACGAGCCTTGTTTATATCAATCTTCTTGTCGTCCATATGGTTGCCGTCAACAACCATTTCGCCGCCCGTAATATCTTCAAGACGGTTTATGCATCTCAAAAAGGTTGATTTTCCGCAGCCCGAAGGACCGAGAATAACAACTACCTCGCCCTCGTAAATATCGGTTGTAATATCCTTTAGCACTTCTGTTTTTCCAAATGATTTTTTCAAATGGGAAACATGAATTTTTATATTATCATAATTTACGGCCACGGTTCAGTCTCCTTTCAAGAAGCTTTGCTGAATACGAAAGAATCGTAATAGCGATAAGATACATAACTGCAACTATCGCCCAAACGGAAAACGCATCCATGGTTATTGCAACAACGTTCTTTGCCTGATTAACAAGCTCCGGAAAGCCGATAACCGACAAAATCGAGGTATCCTTTAATGTAATAATGAACTGATTGATAATTGAGGGTATCATGGTTCTGATAGCCTGCGGAAGAACAACCTTGCGCATAGCCTTACCATAGCTCATACCGAGGCTTCGTGCCGCTTCCATCTGACCGATATCAACGGATTGAATACCTGCACGGATAATTTCCGCCATATATGCACCGCAGTTAAGCGCAAGCGCCACAATACCTGCCTGCAGGGCGGTTAAAGTAAAGTTGCCCGAAATAACCTTATTTATTGCAAGTGGAATACCGAAGTAGATAAAGAATGCCAAAACTATCATAGGCACGCCACGGATTATATCAACAAAAAGGCGGTAAATCACATTGCACACCTTGTTTTTCAGCACGGATAAAATACCGAATATCAAACCTATAATACAGGCAAAAAAGAGCCCGTACAACGCCATAATCAGCGTTTTACCCATAGCGGTCAAAAGAATACCGCCGAAATTTTCTATGATTGAAGCCATAGAATTAACTCCTCCCATTCACCTATGATACAGCTATTTTTTCGTTGTAGTCATAAGTAAGCAATAAAGCCACCGTTTCCGAACGTTGTCGGTCGGGTGGCTGAAATTGTTACGACATAAGTCGCCCATTTATTAGCCGAGATACTTAGCGATAATTTCGTCGTACTTACCGTTTGCCTTAATGTTCTTAAGACCTGCATTGAACTTATCTACAAGCTCTTGATTCTTTGCATCAAAGATTGCGAAGCCATAGCCTGCACCCTCATTTTCGGAGTCGGTCAAAATCTTCATAGCAAGATCGCCGTCCTTGATTGAAGCAGCCATAATCGGAGTGTCCTCGAAGCAAGCAACACACTGACCGCCTGTAACAGCCTGATACATTGTCGGGCTATCCTCGAAATAAGTAAGCTTTAATTCGTACTCGTCCTTGATTGATTCGGCATATGTTGCGCCCTGTGTACCTGTCTTTACGGCAACTGTTGCGCCCTTAATGTCTGCGATTGAGTCAATAGCGGCGTCCTTACCTACTGCAACACACTGAGTAGCTGTGTAGTAAGAGTCGGAGAAAATCCAGCCTGTGTTCTTACGCTCGTCTGTAATTGAAGCGCCGGCAATCATGCCGTTAGCCTGTCCTGCCTGACAAGCGGCAATTGAAGCGTCCCAACCGAGTGACTTAAGCTCGTAGGTAAAGCCCTGATCCTCTGCGATAGCAGCAAGAATATCAACGTCGATACCAACGAAATCTCCGTTTGCGTCAGTATATTCAAACGGCTTAAAGGTTGTGTCAGTTGCGATAACGTAGTCAACATCTGTCTTCTTTGCATTTGAGCAGCCTGCAAATGCAGCGGTTACTGTGAGTATTGCCAATACCAAGGCTGCAATTCTCTTGAAAGTCTTTTTCATAATATTTCCTTCCTTTTTATAAATTTAATGATACTATTATAATAAATTTTATGCTTCAAGTCAATATTTTTGTTTTTAATGCAATAACAAGCAGAAAAACCGCCGAAAATCCGACGGTTTTTGTAAGCATTATAACGAATAAATATTGTCGAGCCTTGCTTTGTCAATCTGTCCCTGCGAGCCGACAATACAAAAGCAACCGTTACCGAGCGCATCATCAAGCCTGTACGAAAGCTCGTTCAAATCCTGCAGTGTCGTACCGACAAGCTGTCTGCGAAATTCACGCCTGAACGCCTCGTCAACGCCCTTAATATAGTTTACATCTGCCGAAAAGCCTGTCAGCGACGGAGTAAGCAAGGGTGATACGGAGGAAAAAGCGCCTATGATAAATCCAAGCAAACTTTTTTGTGATTTCACAAGCGAACGAAGATACTCACCCGATTTCAAATAAACTGAAAGAGATGTGCTTGAATCGGGGTCACGGTAGGAATATGCACTGACAGAGCCGTTTGTAGAATTCTTCAGACCTGTACCGTAAGCACCGCCCTTTACTCTGACCTCGTTCCACAGATAATCAAGCGATACAATATGGCTCATAAGAAGAGTTCTGCCGTCATAAAGCTCAATGTCGCCGCACATACCGGAAAATGATATATCGCCCGGTATAACAATTCCGTCGTTTGATTTTTTCCAAGGCTTGATTTTGAGTTCATCGGTATACTGTGAGCTTCCGAGACCGTCGACAATTCCTTTTGCCACAGAAACGTAATCTTCGGCATTGTCGTTTGTCACGCTTATGATAGCGTTATCCTCGCAAAAAGCAGACTTTAGCAGACTTGAAAGCCTTGGAATAACGTCGGGCTCATTTTCCTGAAGCTTCAGCCATTGATAATATTCAACTCCGCAGGTACGTTCGCCGACAACTCCCTCGTAGCCGAAGCACGCCGACGCTCTGCGCATTGCGTGAGTTGAGCCTGCAGTAACAAAGCTTTGGTAAGCAGCCTGTTTAATTTGACGGATAATATCGAGAATACAGGACTTATCGACAAATTTTGAGGAGGTTATCATCTCTCT
Source organism: uncultured Eubacterium sp. (assembly GCA_945980015.1). Taxonomy (GTDB): domain Bacteria; phylum Bacillota; class Clostridia; order Oscillospirales; family Acutalibacteraceae; genus Eubacterium_R. Next base: position 4,818 of record CAMFQI010000010.1, read on the forward strand.
TATCAACTCGGCGGCGTCGCTTACATATCTTTCAAGTGCGCTGAATGAAACCTTTATTTTAATCGTTCCCTCGTTCATTTTTCCGAGCTTTGCAAACGGCAAAAGATTAACCGAGTAGCTTCCGCACTTTGTAAGAAGCTGTGTTTTAAGCTCCTTTGCGGAATAATTTTCGGTTGCAACCTCACCAAGAAGCGAGCACAAAAGTCTCATTTCGGACAGTTTTTCCTCGTCAATCGAGGTTACGTCGAAATACATATTAACATAAACTATGCCGTCGGTTTGAACATTGTGCTTTAGGATATTACCCTCAACCTCTATCGGAAGCTCCTCGGGTTCAATGCTGATATCGTCAAGAGCAATAGTCGGAATTTTGGCAAGTGCTTCGGGAGTGTCAACGCTCGACTGCCATTCGTCAAGTCTTTTTTGTTCGTCAATATAATACTGTCTTTGAGCGTCTGTCCAGCTTGATGTAACGGCGTTAATGCGGTCGTTTTCGTTTTGAACAGCCTGCTCGCCTACGGTATACGACGGCTTTGCGAGAACACTGCACGAATGAGCATTGTCAATAAACAACTCCTTGATTAAATCCTCAAAATAGCCGTTATCAGCCTTTTCACGCAGGTCATCAAAAATACTGCCTGTAATGATATTATCAAGCGGATTGCCGTCATAAAGCCATGTTTCCATAGCGCACATTGCGTTATAAAGTCCTCTGGGGAAGCCGAAGTCCTTTTCCTTTAGCTGAAATTCAAAATTAGATACTGCCGCTTCAAGCTCTCTGCGGTCAATTCCTTTTTCGCAAAGCTCTGAAAGTAATTCCTTAACTGTTTTGCGAACCTGTGAAGCAGAGCCGTCCTTGATATTTTTTATATCAATCACCGCACAGGGCTGCAAAATTCCGTCAATAATGTGAATACTTACATCCTCTGCCAAGCCCTTTGACAAAAGCGAGCTCGTGAGATACGACTGATTATTGTCGCAAAGAATATCACTCAAAATACGTGCGGCATAAATTTTTTCCTTTTCATCGAATCTGCCGATAACATATCCAAGCTCAAGCGAGCTTTGGTTTTCAAGAGGCATATCCTTTGACTGTTCAAAATAAACCTCGGTCATCTCAGACCTCACCGGATTTTGTATTTCGGGCATCGGACAAGGCTCAATGCTTTCGTATTTGCAAAGGTAATTCGCATCTATATGAGCCGTTACCTTTTCTATATCCAAGTCGCCGTCAAGAATAATATAGCTATTTGACGGGTGATAAAATCTCCTATGTCCCTCAACAAACTGCTCATAAGTTAAATCGGGAATATGCGCAGGATGACCGCCCGACTCATAGCTATAGCAATTATCGGGGTAAAGTCCTGCAAACACAGCGCTTTCCTTAACAGATTCGCTGTCGGCGTAAACGCCCTTCATTTCATTAAACACAACACCCTTGTAGCTTATTGAGTCGTTTTTGCCGATTTCATAATGCCAACCCTCCTGATAAAAAATCTCGGGCTTTTTGTAAATCAGAGGATTAAACACGGCATCAAGATAAACGTCCATAAGATTAAAGAAATCCTTGTCGTTCTTGCTTGAGATAGGGTACATCGTCTTGTCGCTGAAGGTCAAGGCGTTCAAAAAGGTGTTCATACTGTTTTTGATAAGCTCAACAAACGGCTCTTTAAGAGGATACTTCTCTGAGCCGCAAAGTACACTGTGCTCCAAAATATGAAAAATGCCGGTATCATCGCACGGCACGGTGCGAAACGTTATCGAAAAGGTCTTGTTAACGTCAGGTCTGTCGAACCAAAGCAGTCTTGCGCCCGACTTAATGTGCTTCATTTGTACAGCACGACCGCCAAGCTCCTTTTCCGGCTTTATATCAATTATTTCAAATCCGTTCATTATTTCATTAGCTTTCATAATCAACCTCCGAAAAGTGTTAACACATCAATTATACCATAGAGGCACAAAAAATCAATGTTATATATAAAAGTATTGGCATATTCTCATTCAATAATCAGCTAAATAAGTCTTGACCTATACAATGTGTTTTGCTAATATAAACTTACCAAATAATAAAAATTGAGAGGTCTGTTATGGAAAAAAGAGAAGCCTTTGCATCAAGACTCGGTTTCATTTTAGTTTCGGCCGGCTGTGCGGTAGGCATAGGAAATGTATGGAAATTCCCCTATATCTGCGGAATGTACGGCGGTGCCGCATTTATCGTTATGTATCTTATATTCCTTGTTTTGCTTGGCTTTCCGATTTTAGTATCGGAATTTGCAGTCGGCAGAGGAAGCCAGTTCGGTATGGGCAGAGCATTTGAAAAGCTTGAACCGAAGGGTACAAAATGGCACAACCTGAAATGGATAAGCATAGTGGGTTGCTTTTTGCTGATGTCGTTTTATACAATGGTAGGCGGTTGGATGCTTTATTATGCATATCTCGAAATATCGGGAAGATTATCCGGCTTATCGGTTGAACAGGTCGGCGGAGTATTCACCGAAATGCTCGGACAACCGCTGACAATGGGTTTTTGGACATTTATTGCAATAGCAATTTCGTTTGGTATATGTGCTCTCGGTGTTAAAAACGGAGTTGAAAAAATAACTAAAATAATGATGTCACTTCTTATTGTGCTTATGGTCGTGCTCGCAATTCACTCCGCAACTCTGCCAAATGCAAGCGATGGATATCGGTTTTACCTTGTGCCTGATTTCAAGGGCATAAAGGAACAAGGGCTCGGCACCGCAATATTTGCGGCTATGTCCCACGCATTCTTTACACTGAGCCTTGGTATCGGCGCAATGGAAATTTTTGGGAGCTATCTCGGAAAAGAAAAAAAGCTCGGCGGAGAAGCCATAAGCGTTATGGCGCTCGATACCTTTGTTGCGCTGACGGCAGGATTTATCATCATTCCCGCCTGCTTTGCTTTCGGAGTTCAGCCCGACAGCGGTCCGTCCCTTCTTTTCATCACTCTGCCGAATTTGTTTAATCAAATGGCAGGCGGTAAAATTTGGGGCGCAATGTTCTTTGTGTTTATGTCATTTGCGGCGCTTTCAACAATCGTTGCGGTATTTGAAAATCTTATTGCAAACTTTATGGATATGAACGGCTGGAAGCGTTCAAAATCGGTTGGAGTAAATTTCGTAATAGTAACCGCTATTTCAATTCCGGCAATATTAGGCTTCAATGTTCTGTCAAAAATTCAGCCCTTGGGTGACGGCACGGGAATAATGGACTTGGAGGATTTCATTGTTTCCTACAATCTTCTTCCTTTGGGAAGCCTGCTTTTCGTTATGTTCTGTGTGAGAAAAAACGGTTGGGGCTTTGATAACTTCCTGAAAGAAGCAAACACGGGAAGCGGATTAAGGTTTCCTAAATGGTCACGGGCTTATATGCAATATATTCTGCCTATTATCGTAACCGTTGTGTACCTAAAGGGTTATTACGATTTCTTTGTCGGTGAGCAGACAACCGTACGCATTTTATGGATGGCATTTGCATTGATTTTGTTGGCGGTAATCTTCGGAGTATCATTGCTGACAGGCAGAAAGAAAAATAACAAATAAAGTATTAAAGCAGAAAAATGCTCGAAGTTCATATGAACTTCGAGCGTTATGTTTTTTCAATCACGGCAAACGGTAGCCTGCCGCACGGTATATGCCGTACCATTCCTCACGGTTTAAGGTAATATTCGCACCATCGCACACCTGTCTAATTCTGTCGGGTGTCATTGAGCCGCAGATTAACTGCATTTTTGCAGGGTGACGCAAAATCCAAGCCGATGCGATTGCCGTTTTTGTTGTATTGTACTTTTCGGCAAGCTCCTGTAATTTTGCATTGATTTCGGGATAATCGTCATTGTCGATGAACGGCGACTTGAAGAAGCCTGCCTGAAACGGCGACCATGTTTGAATCGTGATATTATTTATTCTGCTGTATTCGAGCAGTCCGCCGTCGTGCATAACGGACTCGTCGTTTTTCATATTGACATTAAGCCCTGACGACACCATACCGCACTCGGTTATACTGAACTGAAGCTGATTTGCAATAATCGGCTGCTTTACGGCGGTTTTTAGCAAATCAATTTGGTACTTGTTATGATTTGATACGCCGAAATTCAGCACCTTTCCGCTTGATTGAAGCTCGTCAAACGCTTCGGCAACCTCCTCGGGCTCCATAAGAGTATCCGGTCTGTGAAGAAGCAAAATATCAAGGCGGTCGGTATTAAGTCTTTTCAGCGAGCCTTCAACACTTGAAATAATATGCTCCTTTGAAAAATCGTAAAAGCCCTTACGAATAGCACATTTCGACTGCAAAACAATCTTATCCCTAAACGACGGATTAGCCTTTATATACTCGCCGAAAAGCTCCTCGCTTAAGCCTGCGCCGTAAATATCCGCATGGTCAAAGTGAGTAATGCCGCAGTCAACGGCGGTATCAATAACATCAAAGACCTCTTTTTTTGTTTTATCTCTCATACGCATACATCCGAGAGAAACACGTGACGACTCAACCTCGCCGCCGATTTTCAAAAATTCCATAACGCACCTCAAATACAGCGAAAACCGAGCCAATTACTCGGTTTTTTGCTAAACTATAATTATTTTGCAACAATTTCTTTGATTAAAAATTCTCTGCCGGAGATTATTTTTAGACGTTGTGACGCACATTCGGGACAGACGAAGCCAAAGGATTTGACGCTTCCTTCATAGGAGCAGTCAAGACATCTTGCCCTAGCCTCAACAATCTCAACACTCAACGTCGTATTTTCATAATCCGTATTGTCCTTTGCGGTAAGCCACGCCTGTTCGATATACTTCGGCACAACGTCGCTCATTTCACCGATTTGCAGAGTTATTGAGCTAACCTCCGTCAAACTTTGCTCTTCTTTTATTTCGTCAACGGTTTTTACAACCTGATAAATCAAGCCAAGCTCGTGCATCAGTCAGAATTCCATTCGTCAATTTGAGTACGAAGCCACTCAACCCATTTTTCCACGCCCTCGCCTGTTTTTGCACTGATAAAGAAAATCTCGGCGTTTGGATTAAGCTTTTTAATTCTTTCAACAACAGCTTCGTCGTCGAAATCGAAAACGCTTTTAGTATCAATCTTGTTAATCAAAACGCAGTCGCTGACGGTGAACATAAGAGGATATTTAAGCGGCTTATCGTCACCCTCGGGAACCGACAAAATCATGGCGTTTTTGCTTGCGCCCGTATCGAATTCGGCAGGACAAACAAGATTGCCCACGTTTTCAAGAACAACAAAATCGAAGTCATTCGCATTAAAGCTATCAAGCCCCTGCTTAGTCATTCCTGCATCAAGATGACACATTCCTCCGGTATGAAGCTGAATGGATTTTATTCCGGCATCCTCTATTGCCTTTGCGTCAACATCGCTATCAATATCTGCTTCCATAACGCCGATTTTGTAGTCATTCATCAACGCTTTGAGCGTTGCTTTAAGCGTAGTTGTTTTGCCTGAGCCGGGCGCCGACATCAAATTCAACAAAAAGGTTTTATCCTTTTTCAGTTGACGGCGTACCTCGTCAGCCTCCTTATCATTGTTTTCAAAAACAGATCTTTTTATTTCGATTACCTTAAATTCGCTCATTTGGTTTTTCCTTTCATTCAGACATTTAAGCAACAAGCTGAGACATCTGAAGATATTTTTTCTTTTCTATTTTCTTGAATATTGCAAAAACAACAATGAAAATTGCAAAAATAGCAATCCAACAGTACAGACTTGCGCTGACGTGCTCGCCCTGAACGGTCAATACCGCAACAGCGCACGCCTTTCTTAAAATATTAATTCCGAGTGCAAAAAATTCGTAATATACGACAAAGCGTGAGGTTGTGTAATTAGTACGAACGCAAACCAAAATAATCACAAGCATTGTAAGTGCATAAAACGCAAACTGCGTAAAGTACAAATAAAGCATATTGCCCATAACAGCCATAAAATATCTGCCGATATAATACGATGTTTCGGTAAAGAACGGAACGCAGACAATAAGCGCAAGCACGGGAATGAACTGAATTTTTTCCTTATTTTCGCTTTGGCTCTTATATATCTTAATTATCAGCAAAATGAAGAAAATCATCGCCATTCTTTGAAGTAAATAATAAAGAATACCTGCGTCGGCAGACACCTTTGAAAGATATGTAATCGGAGCAGGCATCATCTTAAAGCCGACAATGGAAGCCAAAAGCCCGAAAAACGTACTCTTGCACTTTGAAATCAACGTTAGCACAAGTGCGAAAAGACAGGTTATTGCAGCGGCACTCAAAATTCCGACGGTCTTTGACGGAGTTATAAACGCTTCGATAATTTTTTCAATTCCGTACGAGCCGACGATAATTGCAAGTGCAAGAATTCCCAAAATATTATCCTTTTTCCTTATTGCTTCTGACATAAAAGTCACCCCTTTATAATAC
>CAMFQI010000011.1 GCA_945980015.1 uncultured Eubacterium sp.
GTAAAGTGCGAAAGTCAATGACCACAATATATAGATTGAATTGGCACTATTACTTGAATATGCAAATTACTCTTTGTGCAAAGTAACCAAAAAATCATATCGTCATTATTTGACTCATTGTGAATTAGTGCTATAATAGGCTTCGTTTTGAGGCAATGCTATATGCGTAAGCAAAATTTTCTAGTGTTTACACCGAAGGCTTGCCAAGAAAGGGAGATATAAGATGACTAACCAATCAAATGCAGTCAAGCGTAATTTCAGACGCTTTCTGCTCGTGGTGACGGCAGTCGTTTTCTTCGTAACGATTTTTGTAAATACCGCTTATGCGGATTCTGCAAAGAAGTATGATGTTACAATCGTTGACGGACAAAGAAGCTTTGCAGTTACTACAACTGAGACGGAACCTATCGAAATTCTCAATGAAGCAGGAATTACCGTTACGACCGACGATAAGCTCGACATTACAGGCTTTGTTCAGTCAAAGGGCGGCGTAATAGTAATTGACAGGTTTAACAGGATTTATTTGGAAATCAAGGACGCTATCACAGTGTACGGAGTATATTCCGATACGGTGGAAGAGGCTCTTGAAGAGGTCGGATTTTTTGTCGGAGAAAACGACAGAATTAATTACAGTCTTGACGAGGCAATAACGGACGGTATGGTAATTCGCCTTGAAAATGCGGCGTATATAACCATTTATGCCGATGGCCAAAGCAATGAATATGCAATGCTCGGCGGTACGGTTGAGGATTTGCTCGGTATTGCAGGCGTTGAGCTGGGAAATGATGACTATACCTCGCCGTCACTCGATACCGCTATTGAGGACGGACTGAGCGTAAACGTTTACCGTGTTGAGTACAAGGAAGAAACGGTAAGCGAGGAAATTAAGTACTCTACCGAAAAAATCGACGACAGCTCTATGGAAATCGGCACGCAGTCGGTTGTCAGAAGCGGCGTTAACGGTAAGGCAGACGTAACCTACAAGGTTAAGTATGTTAACGGCGAGTACGATTCAAGAACTGAAATTTCAAGAAATGTTACGCAGATGCCGACAAGCGAGCAAATCAAGGTCGGCACAAAAATCTCCGAGGGCTATTACGATGTTGAGCCAAACGGAGTTACCTCTTGGAAAGGCTACAATATCGGCGACACAATAAGCGGCAGATATTCTCATTACTGCGCTTGCTCAAAGTGTAACGGCAATTCGAGAGGTATTACAACCTCAGGCCTTAGGGTACAAAACGGTATGGCAGACCCGCATTATGTTGCGTGCAACTGGTTGCCGCTCGGCTCGGTAATAAACGTTGACGGACAGAATTACACCGTTGCCGACAGAGGCGGAAGCGGTTTGTCGAAAAAGGGAAGAATAGATATTTTTACACCTCAGGGACACGCAATGTGCTATCAGCTCGGCGTTGGAGGATGTACAATAAAAATCGTTCGTCTCGGCTGGTAAACAGAATAACAGACAGCGTCGGAGTATGCACTCATTGACGCTGTTTTTTATTTTGTAATAATCCCTGTGTATTTGAGGGATAATATTACAAGGTGGTTTGATGTACTATGTTTTTGACGATGAGCCGATGTCCGTCAGCCTTGACGAAACCGACGCTTCACGCCTTACCTTTGCGTACGTTTCGCTAAACGAGATACAGAGTGCGGCTTCGTATTTTTCGCTTCCCGAAAATACCGTGAGCCGCATAAACTGTGCCGACGGCTTTTCGCAGGAGGTATGGGCATACGATGATTGCGTTTTTTCTATTTTGAGCTTAGGCGGTACGCAGCTTGCGGTTTTTGTGAGAAAAAATTTGTTCCTCGTTGTGCCTATTTCTGACGAGCTTCACGAAATTCGTGATATTTGTATTTTGCCGTCAAGAATAGAGGACGTCTCACTTGAAAGGCTTATCTATATTTTTTTCGACAGGCTCATTACCTCGCAGTCGAGATGCGCCTCAACGCTCCGCCGCAGTATTGACAGTATGGAAAAGCAGCTTTTGTCGGGGACGGATATGAGGGATTTCAATTTTGATTTGTTTAAGCTCAAGCAGGATTTGTCGGAGCTTTATAACGGCTATGACAGATTACTTGACTTGCTTTCTCTTTTTGTGAATGACGAGGAGAATACGCTTGAGCTAAAAAATTCAAGGCGTATCGGTCAGCTTTGTGAACGCTCGTGCAGACTGAAGGATAATGTCAAAATGCTTTGCGACAGCGTTGTTCATTTGCGAGACGCTTATCAGTCGAGCATTGATTTGAGGCTCAATCAAACGATGAAAATTTTCACAGTATTCACCGTGATTTTTTCTCCGCTGTCGTTTATAACCGGCTGGTACGGTATGAATTTCAAATATATGCCCGAGCTTTCTTCACGCTTCGGATATATCGGAGTCGGAGTTGCCGTTGTTTGCGTTGCGGCGGTTTTGCTTGCGTGGTTCAAGCATAAAAGGTGGATTTAATTCATATTATTCTACGGTGATAGTATGAAGAAAAAATCCTTGTCCTGCGATACGGTAGTCGGCTATACAGCTTGCTCTCATATTCATCTTGTCGGCTCGGGACAATGCGTAATCGACGGCTTAAAGGGAGTAAAGCAGTATACCGCCGAAAGCATTGTTATTGATGTCGGAGCGTATTGCGTTCATATCGTCGGTGCGGGACTTTGCATAAATGAATTTTCACCCGAGGGTGCGATAATCGAGGGCGATATTCTGTGCTTGGAGCTTGAAAATGCTTAATTCAATAGTTCGCTTTTTTATCGGCTACGTCACCTTTTCGTTTAATAAGGGCTTTAGCGACGACTTTTTGAATGACTGCTTTAGGTCGGGCATTGCGCTTCGTAATGTCAGAATGAAAGGCGAAACGCTTTTTGCCGACTGCACGGTGAGTGAATATATGAGGCTTCACAGAATTGCATATTCACACGGCGGCGTTGTTAAAATCGAAAAACGTAAGGGAGTAATACCGGCTCTTTCGAGATATTCCGACAGAGTGGGGCTTGCCGTAGGGGTATTTATTTGTATAATTTTGTTTTGCTTGCTGTCCGGATTTGTTTGGAATATCGAAATTGTCGGAAACGAAAGGCTGAGCCAAGATGAAATTTCGCAGTTTTTGGAGCAAAACGGCTTTTTTGAGGGTGTGTATTGGAGGAGCGTTGATAAGAATGTTCTTGAGGATTTGATGATGGAGGGCTTCGACGAAATTGCATGGGCTCATATTAATCGCTTCGGAACAACTGCAAGGGTGGAAATTGAGGAAGGCACCGCAAAGCCGAAAATCACGGATAATGAGGGATGCGCCAACCTAAAAGCAAAAAAGGACGGCGTTATCGTTTCGGCAGTTACATACGAGGGCTGGCAGACTGTCGGCGTAGGCGAAAGCGTCAAAGCTGGTGATATTCTTGTCAGCGGCGTTTACGAAAGTGAACAAACGAAGCAAAATCTTTTTGTTCACGCAAGAGGCGATTTTATTGCCTGCGTGGAGGAAAAGGTTGATTATACCGTTTTAAGACAGGAAAAGCGTAAGGCGTATTATCGTGATTTAACCTTGCGTTCAATTTATTTTTTCGGTCTTAAAATTCCGCTTTATGTCGGTCGTCTGCCTAAGCAGAATTCCGATATTTCAAGACGGGTAAGCCATATTCAAATCAACGGCGAGAGCGTTCCCGTCGGTATTATTACTTATGACGTTCGGCTTTATAAAGTCGAGGACTATACTATGACCGACAGCGAGCTGAATGAAAAAATCAACTCCTCTCTCAAACAAATGCTTGATGATGAATATGGCGAGGACAATATTCTTTCACGTGATATAAGTATTAGCCTAGAATCCGATTCGGCTCGTGCCGTGGGTAGTATTAAGGTTTTGGAAAATATTGGCGAGGAAGTAATCATTCAAAAAGAGTAATAATTTACTGTTGAACATTATTTGAAAGTATGGTAAAATTAGTTGAATAATAAAATTAAGGAGGTTTGTCTATGCAAATGACTTTTCGTTGGTTTGGCAAGGAGAAGGATACTGTTTCTCTTGAACAAATCAAGCAAATACCGAATGTTGTCGGCGTTGTTCCTGCGCTTCACGATTTGCCGGCGGGCGAGACGTGGACTATGGACAGAGTTCAGGCAATGTATGACGAGATTACAGCCGCAGGACTTACTATGGAATGTATCGAGAGCGTGAATGTTCACGAGGACATCAAAATCGGCTTGCCTACCAGAGACAAGTATATCGAAAATTATAAGACTTCTATCCGCAATCTTGCAAAGGTCGGCGTTAAGGTTATATGCTATAACTTTATGCCTGTTTTTGACTGGACAAGAACGGATTTGTATATGCCGCTTGAGGACGGCTCGACCTGTCTGTGCTACGACGGTAAGCAGGTTGAGGGTAAGTCGCCCGAGGATATGTTCAAGGAGATAGACGATAATTCAAACGGCTATGCAATGCCCGGCTGGGAAACCGAAAGAATGGGTGAAATCAAGGAGCTGTTTGAAAAATACAAGGGCGTTACCGCAGATGATTTGTGGGAAAATCTTAAATATTTTCTTGAAGCAATTATGCCTGTTTGCGAGGAATGTGACGTAAAAATGGCTATTCATCCGGACGATCCGCCCTGGAGCATTTTCGGTCTTCCTCGTATAATCACAGGCAAGGACGCTATCGAAAAGCTGCTTAATATGGTGCCGTCAAAGTATAACGGAATTACTCTTTGTACAGGCTCATTGGGTGCAAGCCCTAATAACGATATGGTTGAGATTATTAAGACGGCGAAGGACAGAATTTATTTTGCTCATCTTCGTAATGTACAGATTAATAATCAATGGTTTAATGAAACCTCTCACGAAAGTAACGCAGGCTCGCTTGATATGTACGAGATTGTAAAGGCGTTGCAGGAGGTTGGATTTGACGGCTATATCCGTCCCGACCACGGCAGAATGATTTGGGGCGAGGTTGCAAGACCGGGTTACGGACTTTTCGACAGAGCACTCGGCGTTTCGTATCTCAACGGACTTTGGGAAGCAGTTGAAAAAAGCAGAAAATAAAAATCAGATTGTAAAAAAGGTGATATTATGACACACGAAAATTTGAAGGGCAGAGTTGCAGTTGTAACAGGCGGCGGCGGAGTTCTTTGCGGAAGCTTTGCAAAAACTCTTGCAAAACAGGGCTGCAAGGTTGCCGTGCTTGATTTGAACGAAGAAGCGGCGCAAAAATGTGCCGACGAAATTATTGCCGACGGCGGCGAGGCTATTGCGGTAGGCTGTAATGTTTTGGAGCCTGAGTCAATGCAAAATGCAAGAGATATTATTGCTGAAAAGCTCGGCACCTGCGACATTCTTCTTAACGGTGCAGGCGGTAATAATCCAAAGGGAACGACCACAAAGGACACTCTTGAAAAGATTGACCTTGTTCAAAAGGACGAGAATATCAAAACATTTTTCGACCTTGACCCCAACGGCATTTCATTTGTGTTCAATTTGAACTTCCTCGGAACTCTTATTCCTACACAGGTTTTTGCAAGGGATATGGTAGAAAAGGATAACGCCTGCATAGTTATGGTGACTTCAATGAACGCATTTCGTCCGCTTACACGTATTCCTGCGTATTCTGCGGCAAAGGCGGCTGTTAAGAACTTTACCGAGTGGATGGCTGTGCATTTTGCACCGATGGGCATAAGAGTAAACGCTATCGCACCGGGATTTTTCTCAACAAAGCAGAATGCGACTCTTCTTTGGAACGAGGACGGCACTCCGACTGCACGTACGGAAAAAATCCTTGCCGCAACTCCGATGGACCGCTTCGGCGAACCCGAGGAGCTTGACGGAACGCTTCTGTTCCTTTGTGACGAAGCATATTCAGGCTTCATTACCGGCGTAAACATTCCGGTTGACGGCGGCTTCAACGCTTACTCCGGCGTATAAGATAAACTGAAAATAAATAGGATAAATGTTGGGGTGAAAGCTCCGACATTTATTTCTTTTGCAAATAATCGCAATATAGCAGATTTTCTAAATAATACAGCATAATTTTGAGATGGCTAAATTCCCATTATACGCCTTATCCGGCTACAATAAGGCGTTAGGAATTTTTAATAATACTATTTGTAGTCGGAAAGGCTATGGGAATTATGAAAAAGGGTAAAAAAATTATGATTGCTGTTATATCAATAGTACTTGTTATCGTATTAGCCTTTGGCATTGGGGCAGGATCCCTGTATGCCTTTGGTGATAAAATCATTATCGGTAAAACCGAGGTTAAGGAGTTTAGCACAAATTCAGATTCCTTTAAGGTCGGCGTTATTTCCGACACTCAGCTTCCGCCTACCGAGGAGGATCTGAAGAATGACAGCAAATATGTAGAGCATTTGAGGAATGCCCTTACCGCAATGAAAAATAACGGCGTTGATATGATTTTGTTTGCAGGCGATATAGGTGATTTGGGTACATATTTTGCGTTTGAGCTTTATGAAAAAACGATTGACGAGGTTTACGGCGAGGACAGACCGATTGTTCAAACTGTTATGGGAAACCACGATTTTTGGGGTAAAACCGCAATAAATCACATAAAGGCGTTTAAGCAGGTTATGGGCGAGTCACCTTGGACGCATTATGTTGTAAACGGCTATCATTTTATCGGTGCGTCACCAAACTGCGGAATGATGAGGCGTGATTATGTTTTAACTTCAAGATGGCTTGAAAAGGAGCTGGAAAAAGCGTCGGCTCAATCACAGGGAAAGCCTATATTTGTAACAACTCACAGCCAACCAAAAGATACCTGCTACGGAAGTGACGAATGGGGAGATTCTTCACTAAACGAGGTGCTTTCAAAATATCCAAATGTAGTTCTCTTTGGCGGTCATTCTCATTATTCGGCACTTGACGAGCGCACAATTTGGCAAGGTGATTACACAGTTATTCAAACTCAATCACTCTCGTATATAGAGCTTGAAACAGGCAAGGAAAATGGAACAATACCGCCTAATGCCGACAAAAATCCAATGGGATATATTATGGATTTCAAAAATGATGAAATTCAAATTCACCGTATCAGCTTTGCTGACACAAGCGGAAAGGAACATAAGGCAAATATGCTTTGGAGTTTGCCGCTTCCTTACGAGAACAACGGCAAATACAGTTTTGAAAGCAGAAAAGCGAGCAACAAAGCACCTATTATAACCGACACAACGGGCACTGCAGATATTAACGGTGAGAATATCGAATTAACATTTACTGCCGGTGAGGATGATGACTTTGTTCATTCTTATGAGGTTGTGGTTGATGACAAGGACAGCTTCCTGTTTTTCAGCGACTTCTATAACGGCTTGGAAAATATGAGCGATACAGTCACTCTTTCGCTTAAATCGGACGGAGAAAATCACAGCTACAAGATATATGCTGTTGACAGCTGGGGCGAAAAGAGCGAGAGCTATATTACAATACAGGAGAACTGATATGAATACTTCGATTAGGATAATTTATGAGGTAAACGGCGAGATTTTTAAGGCAGGAACGCTTGAAACAGAGCATTTTATAATAGAAACACAAAATGACGGCAACTCGTTTACGGCGTATATCAATGCGTTTGTTCCGCTTAAAATTAAGGATTTCAGCATAAGGCTTGCGTATGAATTTTCGTCAGACGACAAAATTTTTGTTAACGGATATCAAAGCTGGACTGACAGCCTTGAATACTCGATTGATGAAAAAATGAGCGAGCAGTCAAGACTTACCGAATTTATGCTTATGAAAAGTCCGGTTAAACTTATTGGAATGAACAAGTCGGGCGACAATCTTTTTCATAAATTCCCAAGACAGCAGGGCGTTTTTTACGGCTGGTCTTACGGTTATGTGAGAAACGGAAATAATATTGATTTATTTGCTTCTCTTGACGAGAGATGCGGCTATACGGTTGTGACCTTCGACGTGAACGGCGGCTGCGTTACTCTCGGCAAGGAGCTTGAGGGCGTGACCTTTGAGGGCGAGAAAAAGCTCGCGGAATTTGTCAATATAAGCGGTTCATATGACGAGGTGTTCGACAAATATTTCGCTCTGCTCGGCGTTGAATGTCGTGAGAGCAAAAGACGAAACGGCTATACAACGTGGTACAATTATTACGGCGGCGTTACTCAAAAGGACGTTATGCGTGACCTGAGCAGCATTTCGGAAATTAACGCCGAGATTGACTGCTTCCAGATTGACGACGGCTATCAGACAAAGGTCGGCGATTGGCTCAGCACCGATGAAAAGAAGTTCCCCGACGGTATGAAAAGCATTGCCGACAGTATTCATTCAAAGGGTATGACGGCAGGCTTGTGGCTTGCTCCGTTTGCGGCAGTACCCTCGTCGCAGGTTTTCAAAAATCACAAGGATTGGTTCATTAAGGACGAAAACGGCAAGCCGTATAAAACAGGTCATAACTGGGGCGGCTTTTATTCCCTCGATATTTATAACGAGGGTGCAAGGGAATATATCAAGCACGTTTTTGACGTTGTGCTCAACGATTGGGGCTACGATTTAGTTAAGCTCGATTTTCTTTACGGCGCATGCGTTTTGCCTATGCACAACAAAACAAGGGGCGAAATTATGTGCGACGCAATGGATTTGCTTCGTGAGTGCTGTGGGGATAAACTGATTTTAGGCTGCGGCGTTCCGCTTATGCCGGCGTTCGGCAAGGTGGATTATTGCCGTATCGGTTCGGATATTGCGCTTAACTGGAAAGTGAAGAAGCATCTTATGAGAGAGGATGTTTCTACTCCTCACGCAGTATGCAATGCAATCTTCCGCCGTCATCTTGACGGCAGGGCTTGGCTCAACGACCCCGATGTATTCCTCTTGAGAGATACTAACATAAAAACAACGTTTGAGCAGAGAAAACTGCTTGCTAAACTTAATTCGATTTTCGGCAATTTGCTCTTTATTTCGGACGACGTTGCGCAGTACAACGGCGAGCAGCTGACGGCGCTTCTTGAAGCGTTCGACAAAAAGCAGTTTTCGGTAAGCCGTGCGGAATTTGTCGGCAAAAACATTATGGAAATCGACTATTCTGAAAACGGCGAAGCGGCACATTTGAAATTCAATACCGCAACAGGTGAAAGGTTAGACTGATGAAAAGGGTTATTGTTGTATCAAAAACGCATCTTGACCTCGGCTTTACGGATTACGCCGAGAATATCAGACAAAAGTATATAAACAAGTTTATTCCCGAAGCAGTTGACCTTGCAAACGAGGTTAATACACAAAGCAAAAAATCATTTATTTGGACAACAGGCTCGTGGATAATCAAGCAGGCGCTTGATTACGGCACCGAGAATCAGAGACAAGGGCTGAAAAAAGCACTTAAAAACGGCAATATCGTACCTCACGCAATGCCGTTTACTACTCACACCGAGCTTCTCGACGAGGACACGCTCGATTACGGACTGTCGATAGTTGACGAGCTTGACGAAATCAGGGGCAAAAAGACCGTTTCGGCAAAAATGACCGACGTTCCGGGACATACAAAAGTACTTGTTCCGCTTCTTGCAAGGCACGGAATAAAGCTGCTTCATATCGGAGTGAACGGTGTTTCGGCAGTCCCCGAGGTACCGGAGTGCTTTTTGTGGAAATGCGGCAACGCTGAGGTAATTGTTGTGTATTCCGGTGATTACGGCGGAGCGTTCAAGAGCGACTTGATTGACGAGGTGTTGTATTTTGACCATACTCTCGATAACCACGGTGCACCGTCACCCGAAAAGGTAAAGCAGAAGCTCGACAAAATTCAGCAGGAATTTCCCGATTATGAGGTTGAAGCAGGAACGCTTGACGAATTTGCCGAAGCAATTTGGAGCGTAAAGAATAAGTTGCCTGTTTTTGAGGGCGAAATCGGTGACACGTGGATTCACGGAAGCGCCGCCGACCCTTATAAATCGGCTTGCCTGCGAGATCTTATGAGGCTTAAATCAAAGTGGCTTGCTGACGGCTCTATGAAAAGAGACAGCGAGGAATACAGGGGCTTTTGCGACAATCTCCTTTGCATTGCCGAGCATACCTGCGGTATGGATACAAAAACATATTTCGCAGATTACGAAAATTATCTTAAACCTGATTTTCAAAAAGCAAGAAAAAATGACAAAATCAAAATCAGGCGTCCCTTTAATGATTTTCCATACAACATTCTCAATATCATAAACAAAATAAGGTTCACAAGCTCGTATTCGATTATCGAAAAAAGCTGGAGCGAGCAAAGAGAGTATATAAGCAAAGCCCTGTCGTATCTTAATGACGAGCACAAGGCTCAGGCGGAAAAAACGCTTGATGAATTGAGACCGAGAAAAATCGCCTGTCCAAACGGCAAACCGTACGAAAACGGCGTTTCGGCAGGTGATTATACGCTTGAAATAAATGAATACGGCGGCATAAAGCGGCTTTTGTTCGGCAACACGGAAATTATAAAAAACAACGACAGACCGCTTCTTGAATACCGTTCGTACACTCATAAGGACTACGATTTTTGGTTTGAGCATTACTCAAGGAATATGAAGCAAAATGCTGTTTGGGGCTATCCCGATTTCGGCAGACCGCTACTAAAATGCGTTTACGGGAAATATCCCCACGGCAGCTTTTTCTACAAAATGAAAAACGCCGTTGTTAACGAAGAAAACGGCGAAGTGTTAATTACCGTCAATCTTGAATGTGACAAAAAAATATGCGACGAGCTCGGTGCACCTCGTATTGCTCAGGTATGCTATGTCTTGACAGAGCAGGGTCTGAGGTTCAGTCTTTCGTGGTTTGACAAGGACGCAAGCCGTCTTACCGAAGCAATATTTTTGCACCTTTATCCGAGTGATTACGATTTCAAATTGGTAAAAATCGGCGAAGAGGTCGGCATAAACGAAACTGTTTCAATGGGCGGCAAAAATCTAAACGCAGTTCAAAAGTCAATCCTTAAAACAGACGCAGGCAGCTTTGATTTTGTTAACTGCGACTGTCCGCTTATTTCGGTAGGCAGGGGCAAAATCCTTGAGTATGACAACAAGAACGAGGATATAACAAAGGACGGCGTTTCGTATGTTCTTTACGACAATGTTTGGGGCACTAACTTTCCGCTTTGGTACGAGGAAAACGCCCGCTTTTCGTTTGAGATAAAACCGAACGAGGAATAAGCTTTTTAGCCTAACAGTATCCGAACCTAATAGCCTAAAGTAAGCTATTTATGGCATCTGT